>JAGKSZ010000103.1 GCA_018991295.1 Porphyrobacter sp.
CGTGAAACTGGCGGGTCATGCTGCGCGCACTTCCGTGACTTCGGGGACATAGTGCTTGAGCAGGCCTTCGATGCCGTGCTTGAGCGTCGCGGTGCTCGACGGGCAGCCCGAGCACGAGCCCTGCAACGTCAGATAGACAACCCCGTCACGGAAGCCCCGATAGGCGATATCGCCCCCGTCACCTGCGACAGCCGGGCGCACCCGGGTTTCGAGCAATTCGTTGATCGCCGCGATCACTTCGGCATCTTCGGGTCGCTCTTCGATCACCATGTCGTCTTCGGGCGGGGGCACGGCGATGCCATTGCCGCTGCTCGCCACGAACAGCGGAGCCTCTGACACGAAATGATCGAGCAGAATGGCGATCACCTGCGGCCGCAGCGCGCTCCAGTCGGCCCCCGGTGCTGCCGTGACCGAGATGAAATCTGCCCCGAAGAACACATTCACGACCTCGCCCGTATCGAAGATCGCGCTGGCAAGCGGGCTTGCCTCGGCGCTTTCGGGCGTTGCGAATTCGCGGGAGCCGGCTGCCATGACGGTCTGGCCGGGCAGGAACTTGAGCGCCGCAGGGTTGGGCGTCGTTTCGGTTTCAATGAACATGGCGTGTTACCTAGTGTCGCGCCCGCGCCGGGGCAAGGGCATGGACAGCGCAGCAACCGCGCAACCATTCACTATCGCTTCAGACTTTGCCGCCCTATAAGCCTCTCATGACGTCGATTTCCCGCGCCACCCGCGCGCTCGCACTTGTTCTGGCCCCCTTCGCGCTGGTCCAGCCGCTGCTCGCCCAGCAGGCCGCCCCGCCGCCGCCATCGGTCGAGGTCAAGCCCCTGCCGCCCGAAGTGCCCGCGCCCCGCGCGCTGCAAACGGGCAATACCGTGCCCTGGCTCTACGAAGGCTCGGACGTTCCGGTTGATGACAAGTGGCTGTTTGGTCAGATGAAGAACGGCCTGCGCTATGCCGTGCGCCGTAACGGGGTGCCGCCGCGGCAGGTATCGATCCGGGTGCGCATCGATGCGGGCTCGATGCACGAGGCCGACAGCGAACAGGGCTATGCTCACTTGCTGGAACACTTGCTGTTCCGCGAAAGCAAATATCTGGGACAGGCCGAAGCGATCAGCGCCTGGCAACGGTTGGGGGCGACCTTTGGCAGCGATGCCAATGCCGAAACCACGCCGACCCACACCGCCTACAAGCTCGATATCCCGAACATTGATGCCGCCAAGCTGTCTGAAAGTTTCCGCCTGCTATCGGGGATGATCCGCGAGCCGGTGCTGAGCGATGCCAATGTCGCCGCGGAACGCCCGATCGTGCTCGCCGAAAAGCGCGAACGGGGCGGGGCCGGGCAGCGAATGGCTGATCTTACCCGGCAGACCTTCTTTGCCGGGCAGCGCCTTGCCACCCGCAACCCGATCGGCACAGAAGCGACGCTGACCGCTGCCAATGGCAAGGCGGTCAAGGCCTTCTACGATCGCTGGTACCGGCCTGAAAACACTGTCATCATCGTGGCCGGCGATGCCGATGCGATGGTGCTTGCGGGACTTGTCGAGCAATGGTTCGGTGACTGGAAGGGCACTGGCAAGCCGGGCGTTGCCCCCGATTTCGGTGATCCGCTGGCCCCCAAGGGCGCGGTGGTCCCCGCAGGCGGGCTTGCGCCTATCGGTCAGCTGGCCGTGGGCGTGGAGCCTGACCTGCCGCGCAGCCTGACCTTTTCGATCATGCGGCCCTGGCGCAAGGTCGATGACACCATCGTCTACAACGAAGGTCTGCTGGCCGATGCCGTCGCGCAGGCGATCATCAACCGCCGCCTCGAAAGCCGCGCGCGTGGGGGCGGCAGCTTCCTTTACGCGCAGGTCCAGCAGGACGATGTCTCGCGCTCGGCCGATGCAACCTTCGTGACCTTCGCGCCGCTTTCGGCCGATTGGCAGGCTGCGCTTGCCGATGTGCGCAGCGTGATTGCCGATGCGCTGGTCAATCCGCCCACGCAGGAGGAGATCGACCGCGAGGTTGCGCAGTTCGATGTCGTCTTCGCCAACGGGGTTGAACAGGAAAGCGTGCAATCGGGCAGCGATCTGGCCAACAATATCGTCAATGCGGTCGATATCCGCGAAACGGTGGCCGCGCCCAAGGTGGTGCTTGATGTGTTCCGGAACATGAAGCCGCGCCTCACGCCGGATTGGGTGCTGGAGCGCACGCGCGGGCTATTTGAAGGAACCGTGACGCGCGGGGTCTATGTGACCCCTGCGGCAGGCGAGGCGGATGTGCCTGCGTTCCGGACCGCGCTTGCCAGCGAGGCCGCCGTCGATGGTTCGGCGCGGGTTGCAGCGCAGACCATCGCCTTTGCCGATCTGCCCGCCGTGGGAACGCCCGGCACCATCGCCCAGCAGCGCCCATTGGGTGTGCTGGAGATCGAGCAGGTCGATTTTGCCAACGGCGTCAAGGCGCTGGTGTGGGCCAATGATGCCGAACCCGGCCGGGTCACGGTGCGGGTGCGCTTTGGCGCGGGTTGGCGGGCGTTCGATGCGGGTAACGCCGTCTATGCCTCGCTTGGTGAGCAGGCACTGGTGGGTTCGGGCCTTGGCGAGCTTGGCCAGAACGAAATCGACCAGCTGGCCACGGGCCGCAAGCTGGGCTTCGACTTCGGGATCGACGATGCGGTGTTCACCTTTACCGCGCAGACCCGTTCGGAGGACGTCAACGACCAGCTCTACCTGTTCGCTGCCAAGCTCGGGATGCCGCGGTGGGACAAGGATCCCGTGATCCGCGCCAAGGCCGGGGCAGAACTGGCCTATAACACCTTCTCGACCAGCCCCGGCGGGGTTCTCAAGCGTGATCTCGAATATCTCGTGACCGGCGGCGAAAAGCGGTTTGCCACGCCCGATCCGGCGGCGTTGAAGGGCGCCAGTCCCGAGGAATTCCGCAAGGTGTGGGAGCCGCTGCTGAAGCAAGGCCCGATCGAGGTGCTGGTGTTTGGCGAGTTCGATTCGCCCAAGGTGATCGAGCAGCTGCGCCTCACCTTCGGGGCGCTGCCCCCGCGTGAGCCGGTGCCTGCTGAGATCGCCGGACGCGTTCCGGGTTTTGCCACCGGGGGAACCACGCCGACCGTGGTAACGCACCGCGGCGATGCCAATCAGGCCGCTGCGGTGGTCGCCTGGCCGAGCGGGGGCGGGGTTACGGCCCTGCGCGAAAGCCGCCAGCTCGAAATCCTCACTCAGCTTTTCAACAATCGTCTGATGGATGCCCTGCGCGAACGCGCCGGGGCGAGCTATTCGCCGCAGGTCTTCTCCAGCTGGCCTTCGGACCTTCCCAGCGGCGGGCGCATCACTGCTGCCGCGCAGCTTGAGCCTGCCTTCGTTCCGGTGTTCTTTGCTGAGGCCGAACGCATCGCCAAGGACCTTGCCGCCAACCCGCCCCCCGCCGATGAGCTTGCGCGGGTGACCGAGCCGCTGGGCCAGCTGATCCGCCGCGCATCGACCGGCAACCAGTTTTGGCTCTACAACCTCGAAGGCGCAACGCAGGACCCGCTGCGCGTGGGCATGCTGCGCACCTTGCTGGCGGATTATTCGCAGACCAGCCCGCAGGCGATGCAGCTGCTGGCTGATCGCTATCTCGTCAAGGGCGGGACCTTCCGGCTGGCGATCATCCCTGAGGGCCAGACCCTTGCCGCCGCGCCGCCGCCGGGTGCAAATGCTGCGCAAGGGGTGATGTCGGGGCGCTGATCGTTTCTGCCTTCATCGGGAAACGGGAAATAATATTGTGCGACACGGCATTGTCGCTTTACAAATCGTGCCGCGCTCGTTTAGCGGGCGCCCCCGCGCCATGCTTGCGCGCCGCTGAGAAGAAAGACCAATGACCGTGCCCGAGACCTGGACCCCGGAGAGCTGGAAGGCCCACGAAGCGCGCCATCTGCCGCATTACGAAGATGCAGCGGAACTTGCCGAGGCTGAAAAGACGCTCTCGTCCTATCCTCCGCTGGTGTTTGCAGGCGAGGCGCGCGCATTGAAGGCCGATCTGGCGCAGGTCGCCAATGGCCACGGGTTCCTGTTGCAGGGCGGCGACTGCGCTGAGAGCTTTGCAGAATTCCACCCCAACAACATCCGCGACACCTTCCGCGTGCTGCTCCAGATGGCGGTCGTCATGACCTTCGCCTCAAAGCGCCCGGTGGTGAAGGTGGGCCGCATGGCAGGCCAGTTCGCCAAGCCGCGCTCCTCGCCCACCGAGACGATCGGCGACCTCACCCTGCCGAGCTACCTCGGGGACAATATCAACGGCATCGAGTTCGACCCCGTCAGCGCGCCGCAACGATCCGCAGCGCATGGTGCGCGCCTATTCGCAGGCCGCCGCCACACTCAACCTGCTGCGCGCCTTTGCCGGCGGGGGCTATGCCAACCTGCGGCAAGTCCACCAGTGGACGCTCGATTTCATGGGCCGCACCCCGTGGACCGAAAAGTTTGCCCAGATGGCCGACCGCATTGGCGAGGCGCTCGATTTCATGGAGGCCTGCGGGGTCGATCCGGGCACTGTGCCGCAATTGAAGGGCACCAGCTTTTACACCAGCCACGAAGCCCTGCTGTTGCCTTACGAACAGGCCATGACCCGCAAGGACTCACTGACCGGTGATTGGTACGCCACATCTGCCCATATGCTGTGGATCGGGGATCGCACCCGCTTCCCGGGTAGCGCGCACATCGAATACGCGCGCGGCATCGGCAATCCGCTGGGCATGAAGTGCGGTCCTTCGCTGGAGCCTGATGCGCTGCTGCGCCTGCTCGATGATCTTAACCCCTCGCGTGAAGCCGGGCGCATCACGCTCATCAGCCGCTATGGCCATGACAAGGTCGAGGAAGGCCTGCCCAAGCTGGTGCGCGCGGTGATGCGCGAAGGCCATCCGGTGGTGTGGTCCTGCGATCCGATGCATGGCAATGTCGTCAAGTCCGACACCGGCTTCAAGACGCGCCCCTTCGACCGCATCCTGCGCGAGGTGAAGGGCTTCTTCGCGGTCCACCGCGCCGAAGGTTCGCACCCCGGCGGCATCCATATCGAGATGACCGGGCAGGATGTGACCGAATGCGTCGGCGGGGCCGTGGCGATCACCGAGGAACGCCTTGGCGACCGCTACCACACCCACTGCGACCCGCGCCTCAATGCGGAACAATCGCTGGAACTGGCGTTTCTGGTGGCCGAAATGCTCAACGAGGCTGCAGGCGGCCGAGAGGCCGAAGTCAGCCACGCCGCCTGATTTCTCGCAGGAAGCTCAAGGGTGTGATAGGCTTTCGGTAGCCGGGCGGCTATCGGGCGTCTTTCCTGTGTAACGACAGGCGGGCATGGTGCGATTGCCTGCTCATGGCGGCAAGGAGGGCGCAGGTGCATCGCAGCGAGTTGCAGAACACCCCGATATCTGCCGCCAGCGGGCGGGCAATGGTCGCGCATTTCCGCGCCACCCGTGCGCTGACAGAGGCGCTGGTTGAACCACTCAGCGATGCCGATGCCAGTATCCAGTCGATGGAGGATGCAAGCCCCGCCAAGTGGCATCTGGCGCACACCACCTGGTTCTGGGAAACCTTCCTCCTGCGCGAACACGCCCCCGGTTACCGCCTGCACAACGAAGGCTGGCCCTACCTGTTCAATTCCTATTACGAGGCTGAAGGCGCACGGATTTCGCGGGCTATGCGCGGGCTGCTTTCGCGCCCAACACTGGCCGAGGTGCTGGAATGGCGCGCTGCGGTGACAGAGGCGATGGCGGCGCTGATCGATGATCCGGCCCTTGCCCCCCTGATCGCTCTCGGGATTGCCCATGAAGAACAGCACATCGAATTGCTGCTGACCGACATCAAGCACGCCTTGTTCCAGAACCCGCTCGGCCCCGCGATGTGGTCTGATCCCCACTCCCGCTCGCGAGAGGGGACGGGGGTGGGAGCGTTATCAACGGGCTGGCACCACCACCCCGGCGGGATCGCGCTGGTGGGCCATCAGGGTGAGGGCTTTGCCTTCGACAATGAAGGCCCCCGCCACCGCGTGCTGCTTGAACCCTTCGCAATGGCTGATCGGCTGGTGACCAATGGCGAATGGGACGCCTTTATTGCCGATGGCGGCTACCGTGACCCGCGCCTGTGGCTTGCCGATGGCTGGGGTTGGGTGCAGCGCGATGGGATTGCCGCGCCGCATTACTGGGGTGAAGATGGCAAGCACTTCACCCATCAGGGCTGGCAGGCGCGCAGCCCCGATGCGCCTGTCACCCATATCTCCTTCTATGAGGCCGATGCCTTTGCCACCTGGGCAGGCGCCCGGCTTCCGACCGAGTTTGAATGGGAGGCGGTTGCCGCTGCCGCCCATGATCCGGCCGCTGGTCAACAGCTTGACGCCGCCGGGCCGCCCCTGCCGCAGGGGAGCGCAGGGCTGTTTGGCGATTGCTGGCAATACACCCGCTCGGCCTATCTGCCATACCCCGGCTTTCGCCCGGCCGAGGGGGCGGTCGGAGAATATAACGGCAAGTTCATGAGCGGGCAGGTGGTGCTGCGCGGGGCGAGCTGTGCCACCGTGCGGGGCCATTCGCGTAGCTCCTACCGCAATTTCTTCTATCCCCACCAACGCTGGCAGTTCACCGGCCTCCGGCTGGCAAAGGACGCATGACATGAACCCGCCCCATAGCCTCAGGCTGGTGGAACGTGATGCCGATGGGGTCGATCTGGCCTTTCGCGCCGATGTTCTGGCGGGGCTGTCGGAACCACAAAAGGCGGTTCCTGCGCGCTGGTTCTACGACGATGCCGGATCGCAGCTGTTCGAGGACATCACGCAGCTGCCCGAGTATTACCCGACCCGCGCCGAGACGGAAATTCTCTCAAGCCGCGCCGCCGACATCGCCGGGCTGATCGGGAAGGGGCGGGCCGTGGTCGAGTTCGGCTCGGGCTCATCGGTCAAAACCCCGCTGCTGCTGTCCGCAATCGCGCCGTCGGCTTACGTACCGCTGGACATTGCAGGCGATTTCCTGCGCGCGTCATCGGCAGTGCTGGCGGGCAAGTTTCCGGGGCTTGCCGTGCTGCCGGTCGAGGCCGACTTCATGCGCCGGGTGGAGTTGCCTGACGAAGTCGCAGGCCTGCCCAAGCTCGGCTTCTTCCCCGGATCGACCATCGGCAACATGATTGCCCGCACCGCGACCGATCTGCTGCGCTCGATGCGCGAAACGCTGGGCGAAGGGGCGCTGCTGTTGATCGGCATGGACCTGGTGAAGGATGAGCGCGTGTTGCTGGCTGCCTATGACGATGCGGCAGGCGTCACGGCAGCCTTCAACCGCAACCTGCTGGTGCGCATCAACCGCGAGCTGGACGGCGATATACCGCTCGATGCCTTCGCTCACGAAGCGCGCTGGAACGATCCCTTTGCCCGGATCGAGATGCATCTGGTGGCGCGCCGGGATGTGAGCTTCACCGTCAGCGGCCAGACTTTCGATATGGCAGCGGGGACAAGCATCCATACCGAAAACAGCCACAAGTTCACCAAACGCTCAGCGCAAATGCTGCTGGCGGCAAGCGGATGGGAGCCGCGTGCGCGCTGGACGGATGAAGCGCGGCAGTTTTCGCTGGTACTGGCAGAATCGCGCCCACCGCGCTCGGCACCCTGAAACCTGCGGCGCTTGTGTGCGTTTGCGCAGGATGGACGGACATTCGGATTATCAGGCAGACATTCTCATCATCGGCGGCGGCATGGCGGGGCTTTCCGCTGCTACCGCTCTGGCCACCACCGGCCAGCGCATCATCGTGCTCGACAAGGGCCGCGGCCCCGGAGGGCGCATGGCGGCACGGCGGGTCGAGATTGCAGGCGAACAGGTGAGTTTCGATCACGGCGCGCAATACTTCACCGCGCGCGATCCTGCCTTCCGTGAGGCGGTCGCCGCTTGGGAAGCGGCAGGCGTGGCCGCACGCTGGCCGGCTGCCGGCGAGGAATCGTGGGTCGGAACGCCCGGCATGAACGCCTGCGTAAAGGCAATGGCGGAGCCACTGGACGTGCGCTGGAACGTCCGCGCTGAGCGGATGTCCCGTGACGGCGCGCTGTGGAGCGTCCAGACTAGTGAGGCGGTGTTCCGTGCCCGCACCGTGCTTGTCGCCGTGCCTGCCGAACAGGCCGCCGTGCTGCTTGCGGATGCCGCACCGGATTTTTCCGCCCGCGCCGCCCGCATCGTCTCAGCACCCTGCTGGGCGGTGATGGCGGCTTTTGCCGAGACACTGTCGCTCCCCGATACCTTCCGCGCCGAAACCGGCCCTGTCAGCTGGGCCGCTCGCAATTCCGCCAAGCCGGGGCGCGCAGGCGCTGAAACCTGGGTGATCCACGCCAGCCCTTTGCGCAGCCGCGAAATGATCGACCTTCCCAAGGTTGAAGCCGCGCAGGCCCTGCTGGCTGATTTCTTCGCCGTGACCGGCGCGGTTCCAGTCGCGCCGCAGCACCTTGATGCCCATCGCTGGCTTTACGCCCAGCCTGCATCTCGGGGAGACAAGGCCCCCATATTCGATCCGCAGCGCGGCATCGGCATTGCCGGAGACTGGTTGCATTCGCCGCGTGTCGAGGGCGCGTGGGTTTCAGGCCGCGCACTCGCGCAGGCGGTATATCAGGCGCGGCTTGCCAGCACGTCGTAGTGGTGTCCGCGCCCGTATTTGGCAAAGCGGGTGAACCCGGCACTGCGCAAGAGCATCTCAATGTCCCCCGCGCTCGCCCAGCGATCATCGACTTCGTAGAAGATCGACTGCACGCGGGCGAAGCTCGCAGTCTTGGCGAGTTCCGCGATCACCACCGCCTCCAGCCCTTCGACATCGATCTTGACGAACATCGGGAGGTCGCCTGCCAGCAGCGGATCGACCAATGGAGCATCGATCGTCTCGATCACCACGCCGCCCGCGCCCGAAACGCCCTCGCGTCCGGCTAATGTTGCCGTGCCGGTGTGATCGGGCGCGACGTTGATCGTCACTTCGCCCACATTGTCGGCAATCGCCAGCTGGTGCAGCACCGTGCGCTCCGCTCCGCCGTTGAGCGCCACGTTGGCCGCAAGCCGCGCATGGGTCGCGGGCACGGGCTCGAAGGCGATGACTTTGCGGCACTTGGGGTTTTGCGCCGCGATCAGCGAATAGAGCCCCTGATTGGCGCCGATATCGACGAACACGAAATCATCGCGCTGACCCAGCAAAAGGTCAGCCAGATCCCGGCCATAGGTGCCGAAGATGCAATAGCGGAACGTGGTGTCCTGCCAATTGGGCACCATCAGCACGCCGTATGCCGATCGCACCGGGCCTTCCTGCCGAGCCAACACAGGGGAGAGCGCCGCCGCCTTCCACTTGCGCAAGGTCTTGACCACGCCGTAGCGCCAGAAAGCTGCAAGACTAGCCACGCGGTTGTCCTTCCAGAAATGCGGTAATGGCATCGGCTGCCCGCTCGGCCGAGGGGCGCTCCGATAGCGAAAAGGTTGCATCGATCAACGCCTGCTGCGCGGGCCTATAGTCGGGATGCGAGGCCACCGCAGCATCAATCGCATCCAGCAGGCCTTCGGGAGAATCCAGCACGGGTCCGGCCTGCCAGTGGAGATAATTGGGATCACTTTGCCAGTCCACGCCGTGCGAGTTCAGGAACAGGCACGGGCGGGGGGTGTGCAGGAATTCATAGATCTGGCTGCTGACGTCACCCAGATAGATGTCAGCACGGTTGGTGTAGCCCATGTCGCTGCTGGCGGGGCTGCCGGTATCAATGTGGGTGCGGGGTTCGCGGGCGTATTCGGTGCCGGGAGCGCGCACGCGGGCGAGGCTGGGCGGATCGACCGTCACCACATAACGGCGTTCGAACAGCATCACGTGAGGGGCAAAGATCAGATTATACCGATCCTGCCCGCGAAACGCCTCCAGCACCGCCGCGCCGTGGCGGAACCAGCTGGAAAGCTTGGGCGAGGGGTGGGGATTGTAGATCACCGTCGGCCGCTCGGGCGCGGGGAAGGTATCGGCAAAGCGGTTGCCTGCGCACAGATCGAACTTGGGATAGCCGACGAGTGCGATCTGCTGAGGCTGCAATCCTGCATCCGCGATCAGGCGGTCGCGGATCTTGGGGCCGGACACCAGCACCAGATCAAAGCGGGCGCTTTCCGGGTTGAACCCGATCGCCCGGTCGCCCGCGCCGTGGCGGGTGTGGATCAGTTTGACGTTCTCCAGCCCGTAACGGGTCTTGAGCAGCAGCGTGGTCTTCTCCGAGACCACCACGGCATCGAAACTGGCGAAGAAATCGAGGTTGTCCCGGTAGATCAGCAGTTTGGTGGCGGGAACCAGTCGCTCCAGCACGCCTGCAAGCGCCTGTGATGTGCCGCTCTTGAGGGTGAGGTGCACAAGCTCCACCTTTTCCAGCATCACCGGGTCGGCCTGCCGCTCGATCTCTGCGCGGATCGCAGGCTTTGCGAACGCCAGCACGATGCGGTGCTCCCCTCGCGCCGCCAGCGCCAGCGCGATGGGCAGCGAATGGGCGAGCTGGTGGGTCTGATCGTGGTTGAACAGGAAGCAGATGCGCTTCATGCGCCGCTAGTCCCAAGCAAGCTTTCGGCAAGCGCGTGGTCTTCGGGCTTGTCGACATCCACCCCCATGCGCCCGTCCGATAGCAGCACAGGCGCGGCGCTGGCGCCTAACTTGTTCCCGGCGGCCGCCAGCGCCTGCGCCAGTGTCATGCGCCGCAGCAGCAGTCGCACCATCAGCACCGGGCCGAAATGGGCCGCAAGGCGCAGCACCGATTTGCGGTCGGCCTCAACCTTTTCCCAAAACCGCAAGGCATTGGCGCTGCCCTTGCCGCACAGTGCAAACAGGTTCGCGCCAGTAAAGGCGCCATCGCTGAAGGTCAGCCAGGTGCGCCTGTTCGGCCCTACGGCGGATTCGAGGTTGCCGCGCTCAACCATTGCAACGCTGACGTCAGCCGCAACGGCTCCGGCAATGAATTCCGCGATGGTGGCGGGGGTTAGCATCACATTGTCGGCGGTCGTCACCAGCACGGGCAGGCCCACGGCCGGATCGCTTACCGCTGCCAGCACCGATCCGCTGATGGTGCGCCCGGAAATGCGCGCTTCGATCCGCGCGTCGCCCGTCGTCCACGCCAGCGACGGGTCTTCAAGCAGCGCAGGTGCATCCTGCGCCAGCACAATGATCCGGGCGATATCGGGGCAGTCTGCAAGCGCGCGCAGCACGCGGGCCAGCATCGGCGTGCCTGCCACCGGGATCAGCGCCTTGGCCTCACGCCCGAAATGCGCGGCCAGCCGGTCAACGCCGGGGCGCTGCCCGGCCAGCACCAGCGCGGTCCAGCCTTGGGATGCGTCTGTCATGGGCGGGGGCAAAACCTCGGGCGGGAGAGGGGCAGGGCGATGCCGCCCCCTGTCAGGCAGGCCCCCCGTTTGTCAAGAAAACCGCCGCGCAGCGCCCCTCACGCCGCCATGGCAGCAGGGCAATAGCGCTTCAGATAATCCCCGTGGCCCGGCATATGCTGGACGAGATAGCGGATCGATTGCTCCATCTCGTTGATCTCCTGCGCGGTCTTCACCGGATCAAGCGCGTCGGCCATCGCGTTGTGACTGCCCATGCTGATCCCCTGCCCCATCATTACCGCTGCCCAGCTGGTTTCGGTGAACAGCTCGTCCTCCTCGCGGAAGATCTGGCCGTTGGCACGGAACAGCTCGACCTTTTCGGTCAGCGTGTCGGGCACGGGCATGGTGCGCACGTAGTTCCAGAAATCGGAATCGGTGCGCTGCGTGGCGTTGTAGTGGAGGATCAGGAAGTCGCGGATGCGGGCATATTCGCGGCCCGTCAGGCGGTTGAAGGTATCCTCCTGCACCTGCGTGATCCCGTCCAATGACAACAGCGAGATCAGCTTGTCGATCCCGGTGTTGATGAGGTGGATCGAGGTCGATTCCAGTGGTTCCATGAAGCCAGCTGCAAGGCCCAGCGCCACCACATTCTTGTTCCAGAACTTCTTGCGGCGCCCGGTGGTAAAGCGCAGCCAGTTGGGCTCGGCCTGCGGCTTGCCGGCGATATTGCCGAGCAGGATATCGAGCGCCGCCTGGTCTTCCATATAGGCGCTGCAATAGACATGGCCGTTGCCATTGCGGTGCTGCAGCGGCACCTGCCACTGCCATCCGGCGCTGTGCGCGGTGGCGCGGGTGAAGGGCGGGGGCGGGCTGCCGTCCTCGCGCTGGCAGGGCAGGGCGACCGCGCGGTTGCAGGGCAGGTAATTGCTCCAGTCGTCATAACCGGTCTTGAGGGCCTGCTCGATCAAGAGGCCACGGAAGCCCGAGCAATCGACAAACAGATCGCCCTGAAATGCGCGCCCATCATCCAGCGTCACGCCGGTAACAAAGCCGCTCTCCGCGTCCAGCTGCACATCGGCAATCTTGCCCTCCTGCCGGACCACGCCGCGCTTTTCCGCGAATTTGCGCAGGAAAGCAGCATAACGCCCTGCATCGAGATGATAGGCGTAATTGACCGGCGGCAGATCATCGCGCTTGTAATCTTCGGTGCGGGCGAACTTGCCGAAATAGGCGGCCATGGTTTCAAGGTTGAAGACCTGGATCGGGCGCTTGTCGCCGCGCTGGGCCATGCCGTGCCACACGTGGTGGAAGCTGATCCCGCCCATGGTGTAACCGTAGGCGCCAAAGGGGTGGATATAGCTGTCACCCAGCTGCCCCCAGTTCTCGAACTGGATGCCCAGTTTGAAGGTGCCGCCGACTTCCGCCAGCATCTCGCGCTCGTCGATCCCGAGCAGCTCGTTGAACCCGACAAAGGGCGGAATCGTCGCCTCGCCCACGCCGACCGTGCCGATGCTTTCGGATTCGATCAGTGTGATTTCCACAGGGCGTCCGGCACGGATGCGCGACAGGGCTGCCGCCGCCATCCACCCGGCCGTGCCGCCGCCAACGATGATAATGCGTTCAATTGCCACGTGTTCCTCAATCCCTGTCGGGCCTCTGCGGGCCGTTGGTGTGGGGGCGAAAGCGCCTTCCCGAGTGTTGCCAGAATGCAATATGAACCGCAGATTACAAGTCTTGAGAACGCTCTCAAGATCGGTTACAACATCGTCGCAGTCCGCAAAGCCACATCTAAACTGGCGCGCGGCATGGGGAGAGACGAAAGATCATGAAAACCGTTAAGCTGGCGCCGCGTCGGCGTATGTTCGCTCTTGGCACTGCTTCGGCGCTGGCGATTGCCGCGTCCAGCCCGGCGCTGGCACAGGACGCAGAAGCGCCGGCCGCTGATGAAGTGGCTGCCGAACAGCCCGAAGATGTGATCATCGTCACCGGCTTCCGCGCCGCGTTGCAGTCCGCGCAGAACATCAAGCGCGATGCCGATACCTTCGTTGATGTGATCACCGCCGAAGATATCGGCGCGCTGCCCGATCGTTCGGTGGCCGAAGCTTTGCAGCGTGTGCCCGGCGTCAACATTGGGCGCTTCGAAAAGCCTTCGGACCCGGACCGTTTCTCGGTCGAAGGGACGGGCGTCATCATCCGCGGCCTCAACTTCGTGCGTTCGGAACTGAACGGCCGTGACATCTTCTCGGCCAATGGTGGGACCGTTCTCAACTTCAACGAAGTCTCGCCCGAACTGCTGGGCCGGGTCGAAGTGTTCAAGAACCTCACCGCCGACATGGTCGAAGGCGGGATCGCCGGGACCGTGAACCTTGTCACCCGCAAGCCGCTTGACCGCCGGGGCACCCATATCGCGGGCACGCTGGAAACCAACGTCGGAGATCTGGCCAAGGAATGGTCGCCCGGCTTTTCCGTGCTGGGTTCGACCACCTGGGAAAGCGATGCGGGCACGCTTGGCGTGCAGCTCGGCTATGCGCGTTCCGAGCTGGTCAGCCGCACCGATGCCTCGCAGGTTGGTGACCCGTGCTACCGCGCGGCCAACCTCCAGAGCGCTTGCCTGCGCGTGCGTCCGGTCGGCAGCGGCGGCTTTGCCGGCGGCGGCACCGCCTTCACCCCCGACAATTTCCCGCCGGCAGGCGCCGTGGTCGTCCCCAAGGGTGCAGGCGTGCGCACCACCGATCTTGAGCGTGACCGTGAGGCGATCTCGGCGGTGATGCAGTATGAAAGCCCCTCGCGCGATCTGCTCATCACCTTTGAATGGCTGAAGGCCGATACGACCTTCTTCACCAAGGAAAATGCCGCGATCGCGCTGGTCAATGATGACGCGCTGTTCCCGGTGCCTGCTGCTGGCAGCACCTGGGAGTTCGACAGCAACGGCATCTTCCAGCGCGGCGTTCTGAGCCAGCGCATTGGCGATGCCTATGCCAACCCGTTCGGCCGCGGCGGCATCCCGCTCGAACTGCTTCGTTTCGAGCGTGAGACCCGCGCTTCGACCGAGGATTTCTCGTTCGATGTCGACTGGTCGATCACCGATCGCCTGCGCGTCAACCTCGAAGCGCAGCACATTTCCTCCGAGCTGGGGCAGGATTCGATCATCGGCACGATGTCGACCTGGGCGAACATCGATCTGGATGTGAGCGGCAAGGTGCCGCAGGTGCAGTTCCTTGCGCCTCCGGGCGCGCCGGCTGATTACTTCACCTCCGGGCGCAACACTTACTACTGGTTCCTGCTGGACAGCATCGCCCGCAATGACGGCGATCTGGATACGCTTCGTGCCGATGTCGAATATGACATTTCTGAAGACGGTTTCTTCAAGCAGGTGAAGTTCGGCGCCCGCTGGTCGGAGCGCGGGCAGACCACGCGTGACACCAATTTCAGCACCTGGGGCAACCTGTCGGCGGTGTGGGCTGGCCGTGCGGGCTGTGCGCCGTGGGGCTCGGGTCCGAACTGTGCGAACGGCTTCCAGCCGGGCCGTTATTTCACCGGCCTGCCGGGTCAGGATTTCGCGATTGCGGGCGGCGCTTTCGTCGATGATTTCCCGGCCTTTGCCAACCTGCGTTCGCCGTTCGACAACGGCTTCCAGCGCGGCAATGCGCCTGCGCCGCTGCCGGGCGGGGCGCATTTCTTCGGGGCGGACAGCTTCCTCAAGGAATACCTGTCGGGCGCATCGGCCCAGCAGGCAGCCGCGATCAACACCTTCTCGCAGACGCCCAACCCGTTCTTCGGTGTCCAGAACCGCAGCTTCACCAACGCGGTGACCGGTCAGACCAGCCGCTGCACCCCGTTCTGCGAAAACGAGATCAGCGACGTTTCGGAAACCACCAAGGCGGCCTATGCCCGCGTCGATTACGGCACGGACTTCGACAATGGCTGGAAGCTGCGCGGCAACTTTGGCCTGCGTTACATCGAAACCGAAGTGGTGGCGGCCGGCCTGATCGGCTTCCCCAACCCGTTCTTCTTCGATGATCCGCAGTCGGGCGGCAACGGCAACGGCGTGGCCGAACTTTCGGAAGTGACCGCCGCCTGTGGCCGTGCAGCCCAGCTGCCCGCCGACCAGCGCCCGGCCTTCTGCAGCCTGTCATCGGCCCGTCTTGCGCAGTTCGCTGCGGCACACACGGGGGAAATCGTTCTCGATGACCGCGCGGTGACCTTCGATAACTGGCTGCCGAGCTTCAATGCGCTGCTCGATACCGGCAATGGCCTGTTGTTCCGCGCCGCTGTTTCCAAGGGCATTTCGCGCCCTGATCTGGCTGCGTTCCGTTCGGGCGGCGGGATTGGCGACAATACCGGCGATCTGCGGTCCGAAGGCACGCTGGAAACCGGTCCGCTGTTCCAGCTGTTCACCGGCAACCGCAACCTGCGCCCGATCGAAAGCTGGAACTATGATCTGTCGGTCGAATGGTATTTCGACCGCGTCGGCTCGCTGACGGCCTCGGCCTTTGCCAAGGACATCAAGGGGATCGTCAACAACGGCATCGATCTGGTCGATTTCGTGTCGCCCAGCGGGGTCAACCTGGAAGTCGAGGTCAACGGTCCCGACAACCGTCAGGACGGGCTGCTCAAGGGCGTGGAACTGGCCTATCAGCAGACCTATGATTTCCTGCCGGGCTTCCTCAGCGGGCTGGGTTCGCAGCTGACCTATACCTATGTCGACGGCAGCGATTTCCGGAACACCAACCTTGCCAACAACCAGGGTGATTTTGCCGCCTTCCAGCCGCTTGCCGGGATTTCCAAGCACACCGTCAACGCGGTGCTGTTCTACGAGAAGGACTGGCTGTCGGCGCGTGCTGCCTACAACTGGCGCTCGGCCTTCCTGATCACCCCGCGTGACGACATCTTCCCCTTCTCCCCGATCTGGGGCGAGGAGACCGGACAGCTTGACGCATCGGTGTTCGTGACTGTCACCAATGGCCTCAAGCTCGGCGTGCAGGGCGTGAACTTGCTCGACGAGGTGTTCCGCACCTCGCAGGTGATCGACTTTGACGGCACCCGGGTGCAGCGTTCGGCGTTCCGCAACGACCGCCGCTTCACCTTCCTTGCCCGCTTCGATTTCTAAGAGGGCAAGTCGATGATAATTGCAGGGCTGCGACCAGCGGGGACGCTGACCGCGGCCCTGCTGCTTTTGGGGGCAACAAAACCTGCTGCCGAACAACCGCTCGCCCCGCTGGATGGGGCCGGGTGGGAGCTGGTCTGGGCAGATGAATTCGAAGGCGAGACGCTTGACCGGACCAAGTGGACGCCCGAAGAATCGTGCTGGGGCGGCGGCAATTCCGAACGCCAGTGCTATACCGACCGGCCTGATAACATCGCGGTGGAAGGCGGCTTGCTGCTGCTGAAGGCGAAGAAGGAACGCTTCGCCGGCCCCGCGCGCCCGCCCGAGATTGCCGAGCGGGACAACCCCACGCTGGTGCAGTCGCACACTTCGGGCAAGGTTCGCACCATCGGGCTGCACGCCTGGCGCTATGGCCGGATCGAGGCACGCGCCAAGGTTCCGGCGGGGCAGGGCACATGGCCCGCCATCTGGATGATGCCGAATGATCCTGCCTACGGCCCATGGCCGCGTTCGGGCGAGATCGACATCCTCGAAGCGGTCAATATCGGGGCCAAGTGCAAGGTTTGCGAAGGCGGCAAGGGTGAAAACCGCACCATCAGTGCGCTCCACTTTGGCGATTTCGCGCCGCTCAACCGCTATGTCGACAGCCGCACTGCCTTGGCGGACCATGCGCTGCCTTCGGACGATTTCCATGTCTATGCGGTCGAATGGGGCGAAGGGCTGATCCGCTTCCTTGTCGATGATCGGGTGCACCTTACCGTCACGGCCGATCAGTGGAGCACGGCTGCGCGCAATGCCAAGGGCAACCCGGCAGCGCCCTTCGATCAGCCCTTCTACATCATGGCCAATCTGGCTGTGGGCGGGCGCTTGTCCGAAGAAAACAATGCAAAAGGGGTTGCAGCAAGCAGCTTTCCCGCGCAATTCGCAATCGATTGGATAAGGGTCTACCGCTGTGCCAGCGATCCCGTGACGGGGCGGGCCTGCATCAGGTAGGCAGGCAGGGACGCGGGAAGCAGCATGGCGCGGGTGCGCAAGACAGTCACGATCAGGGACGTGGCCGAGGATGCGGGCGTCTCGCTCCAGACCGTGAGCCGCGTGGTCAACGGCGGCCCCAACGTGCGCCCGCAATTGCGTGACAAGGTGCAGGCGGCGATCGATCGGCTGGGTTACGTGCCCTCGCTCGCGGCCCAGCGCATGAGCGGATCGCGCTCCTACATCATCCTTGCCATCAACGACCGTGAACGCACGCTGGCCGACTGGCGCGAGCGGCGCGGCACTGACTGGGTCGATCAGATGCTGCTGGGCGGGATCCTGACCTGTTCGCAGCACGGCTACCGGATGATGGTGGAACTGGTCGATACCCATTCCGACCATGTCGAGCGCGAACTTGGCGCAGCGCTTTCGGCGTTGCAGCCCGACGGCGTGATCCTCACCCCCCCGCATTCGGAAAACCGGCTGATTACCGATCTGCTGGCCGAGCGCCGCATCCCCTTTGCGCGGATCGGATCGAACGCGCCGGGGCCGGGCATTCCCATGACCATGGGCGATGAGGGCGCAGCGCACCTTGCCACCACGCGTTTGGCCGAACTTGGTCATCGGCGCATTGCGATGATTGCCGGGCCTTCCGCCTACAGCCTGTCAGGCTGGCGGATCGAAGGCTGGAGGCGCGCGCTGGCCGAAGCCGGGTTGCCGCACGAAGGCCTGCTGGAAGTGGGCGATTTCGGTTACGAAAGCGGCACCCGCGCCGCCCGCACGCTGCTGGATCGCAACCCGGATGTGACCGCGATCATCGCCTCGTCGGACCAGATGGCGCTCGCCGCGCTCGAAGTGGCGCGTGATCGCGGCCTCAGCGTGCCGCACGATCTGTCGCTCATTTCCTTCGACAACACCCCGATCGTGCGCTTCAGCCAGCCGCCGCTGACCGCCATCGACCAGCCGATTGCCGAGACAGTCTCCCGCGCGGTGGAACAGCTGATCGCCCGCGCACCGGACGGCGATGATGATGCGGTGATCGAGGTGGCCGCCGGGCTGGTGGAACGTTCATCAACCGGGCCCGCGCCTGCCACCTTGTCCGGGCGCGCTTGAACACGCCGCCCCCGGCACCGGCCCCGGAACCCCGGCGCCAGCCGGGCTGGTTCCTGGCCCTGTTTGCCCTCGCAGCGGCAGGCGGCGCGGTTGCCTATGTGCCGCTGCTGACCGTGCTGCTGCCGCAGGCCATCGCTGATCTTCAGGGGCATGAGGATGTCGCCGCGCTGGCGCAGGTGAGCTTTCTTGGCGCGGCGATGGCCAGCCTCGCCAATATCGGTGTCGGCCTGCTGAGCGACCGCCTGCGCCGCCGCCGCCCGTTCATCATCGCCGGACTGATCGCATCCAACATTCTGCTGCTGATGATCGGGCGGGCAGAAACCCTTGCGCAGATCATTGCTCTGGTCATGATCTGGCAGGTTGCCCTGAACCTGATGCTTTCGCCGCTGATGGCCTGGGCGGGGGATTGCTTTCCCGATGAACAGAAGGGGATGCTGGGCGGCGCGCTGGCGCTCTCGCCGGCGCTGGGTGCGCTGGCGGGATCGCTGGTGACCTATGCCGGGTTGATCGATCCGCCCGCGCGCCTTGCGCTGGTAGCGGGGCTGGTAAGCGTGCTGGTGCTTCCGGCGGTGTTGCTGGGCAAGGGCAGGGTCGAGCCAACTCTGATTGCCCCTGCGACAGCGCCTGCCGAACCCGTGCCGCTGGCCGAACGCGTGGTGCTGCGGATGTGGGCAGCGCGGCTGCTGGTGCAGGTGGCAGAAGGGGGCATGTTCGCCTTTCTGCTCTACTGGCTGCGCAGCCTTGCGCCCGGCTACCCGGAAAACGGCGCGGCCAACATCTTCAGCCTGGTGCTGGTGGGCGCGGTGCCTTTGTCGCTGCTGCTGGGGCGCTGGTCTGACCGGCATGGCCGGCCGATTGTCCCGCTGGTAGCAGCCGCACTGCTCTGCGCGCTCGGAATGCTGGTGATGGCAGCGGCGGGATCGCTGGCCGTGGCGATTGCAGGCTATGTCCTGTTCGGGCTGGCAGCGGCGGTGTTCCTTGCGCTGCATTCCGGCCAGACCCTGCGCGTCCTGCCTGCCCCCCAGCACCGCGGGCGTGACCTTGGCGTGTTCAACCTCACCAACACCGTGCCCGGAATGGTCATGCCATGGCTGACCGTGCTGCTGGTCCCGCAGTTTGGCTATGCCGCACTCTTCGTGCTGTTTGCAGGCCTCGCGCTGGCCAGCGCAGGGTTGCTGGCAGGATCGCTGCGCCGGGCATAGGCTGGCGCGCTTGATGCTTGCCAAAGCGGGCGGGGGCAGGCATATCTTGATAACGTTCTCAAGAGAAAAAGCGGATCTGGGAGGGTCTGGAGAAATGGCGCGAAGCGGTTTGGGCAGGTGGGTGTGCGGGGCGGCACTGGGGGCATTGCTGGCAGGATGCGGCGATGGTTCGGACATTCG
Organism: Porphyrobacter sp.; assembly: GCA_018991295.1. Lineage (GTDB taxonomy): Bacteria > Pseudomonadota > Alphaproteobacteria > Sphingomonadales > Sphingomonadaceae > Erythrobacter. The sequence continues at coordinate 19,877 of JAGKSZ010000103.1, forward strand.
CTCGGCCAGCGCGCCCGTTGCCAGCGTCCCTGCGCCCAGCGCCAACAGCCCCGAAGCCCTGCTTGCCCGCATGAGCATCGAAAGCAAAGTCGCCCAGATCATCCAGCCCGACATCGGCTCGATCACGCCTGAAGACGTGCGCAAATACCGCTTCGGCACGATCCTCAACGGCGGCAATTCCGGTCCCTATGGCAATGACAAGGGCCCCGCGGCCGATTGGCTGAAGCTGGCGGATGAATATTGGGAGGCCTCGACCGCGCCGCTTGCCAACGGCGAGCCGGTGATCCCTGCAATCTGGGCGACGGACGCGGTGCACGGCCATGCCAATGTGCCCGGCGCGACCGTTTTCCCGCACAATATCGGGCTGGGGGCAACCGGTGATGCGGATCTGATCCGCCGTATTGGCGCTGCCACCGCAGTCGAGATCGAGGTGACGGGGCTCGATTGGACCTTCGCCCCCACTGTGGCGGTCGCGCGCGATGATCGCTGGGGCCGCACCTATGAAAGCTATTCCGAAGACCCGGCGCTGGTCACCCGGCTTGGCGCAGCGATGATCGAGGGGCTTCAGGGCCGCCCCGGTGAACCCGGCTATCTCGGCCCCGGCAAGGTCGCCGCCACGGCCAAGCATTACTTCGGGGACGGCGGCACGGCGCAGGGCGTCGATCAGGGCGATGTCAATGGCGACATCAAGGAACTGATGGCGATCCACGCCGCGCCTTACCCTGCCGCGATCGGGGCAGGGGTTGCCAGCGTGATGGCGAGCTTCAACTCGATCAATGGCACCAAGATGCACGGCAACAAGCCGCTGCTCACCGATGAACTGCGCGGAAACCTTGGCTTTCAGGGCGTTGTGGTGGGCGACTGGAACGGCCATGGCCAGATCAAGGGCTGCACCAACAGCAATTGTCCGCAGGCGCTGATGGCGGGGCTCGATATCTACATGGTGCCCGAAGACTGGAAGGCGCTCCACGCCAGCCTCGTGGCGCAGGTGAAGGATGGCACGATCCCGATGGCACGGCTTGATGAAGCGGTGCTGCGGGTGCTCAGGATGAAGCAGGCGCTCGGAATTCTCGATGGCGAGGTCAAGCCATCGGCCCGGCCCAATGGCGGCAAGTGGGACCTGCTCGGCTCGCCCCAGCACCGTGCGCTGGCCCGTGAGGCGGTGGCGAAATCGCAGGTGATCCTCAAGAACGCGGGCGTCCTTCCGGTAAAGCCCGGTGCGCGGATCGAGGTGGCAGGCTCAGCGGCTGACAACATCCCCCAGCAGGCAGGCGGCTGGTCGGTGACATGGCAGGGCGGCGGCGATCTGACCGCGGCTGATTTCCCCGGTGCGACCTCGATCTTTGCAGGGATTGCCGATGCGGCCAAGGCGGCAGGCGGCCAAGCTGTTCTCGCCCCCAAGGGTGATGGCGCAGGCAAGCCCGATATCGCCATCGTCGTCTTTGGCGAGCCGCCCTATGCCGAATTCGTCGGTGACCGGAAGGATCTGGCCTTCCGTGACGAGGAAGGCCTCGCGCTGCTCAAGGCCTACAAGGCGCGCGGCGTGCCGACCGTGGCGGTGTTCTTTTCGGGACGCCCCTTGTGGGTCAACCGCGAACTCAACGCCGCCGATGCCTTTGTCGCGGCATGGCTGCCGGGCAGCGAAGGGGCAGGCGTTGCCGATGTGCTGTTCGGCAAGGTGCAGCCCAGCGGCCGCCTCAGCTTCAGCTGGCCTGCAAACTGCGATGGCGCACCGCTCAATGGGGCAGACGGCGCTCTGTTCCCGCGCGGCTATGGCCTTGGCTTTGCTGCCCCGCGCATCGCTCCCGTCCCACTCGACGAGACCTGCAATGCCCTCACGCATGATGCAGGCGCGGTGTGGTTTGCCAGCGGCAGGCTTGGCGCGCGGGTGCAGGCGGTGGCCGATAATGCACTGCTCCCCGATCTGCGCGGCAGCGGCAACGGGATCGTGGCGACTGGCGTTGATCGGCGTGCCCAGGAAGATGCGCGCCGCATCGCCTTTGGCCCCGGAGCGCGGATTTCGCTCACCGGCCCGGCCAGCACCGCGGCCTTCCGCATCACATATCAGGTCACCAGCCGCCCCGCAGGGCCGGTCACTGTCACCGCAGGGGGCAAGGCGCTCGACATCACGCAGGGCCTGTCCGTGGCCGAAGGCAAGGGCTGGCGCGAAATGGTGCTGAGCGCCAAGTGTCTTGGCGAGACCGGCGGCAAGCTGACCTTTGCCTCCGAAGCGCCGTTCGCCTTCCAGATCGGTGAAGTCACCCGCGATGACAGCGCGTCAGGCGCGGAGTGTTCGTTCTAGGTTAGACCCGCATCAGCCCCGCCAGCGGTGCAGCATCGCGCCCCGGAAACAGCTGCGCCATCGACCGCGCCGGATCGAGCCGGAAGTGTTCGGCCACTGCGCCTGCCAGCACGCTTTCGAGCGCGATGGTGGGGGCAAGGTCGCGGCCTTCGTGAAGCTGGCTTGCTGCAAGGCCCGGCCAGTCCGCGATCACCCGTCCGCCGCGCAAGCCGCCGCCCATCAGCAGCGCCGCCCCGCCGGTGCCGTGGTCCGTCCCGCCCGTGCCATTGAGGCGGGCGGTGCGGCCGAATTCGGTCGCCACCACCACCAGGGTATCGGTCCATGCGCCGCCCATGCCCGTCTTGTAGGCCGCCAGCAGCGCATCGAGTGGACGGGCCGAACGCGCAAAGGCCCCGCGCTGGTTGGCGTGGGTATCCCAGCCGCCCAGTTCGATCATCCCGATCCGCGCGCCGCCTGCATCGCGCATCAGCGAGGCTGCCAGTTCGCCCGCCTTGCGCGCATCATTGAGATTGGTGAGCCCATCGTCCCCGGCCATCGCCTTGGTCTCCAGCGCACGTTGCCAAAGCGGCCCCAGCTCGTTGTCGGCGGAATAGAGCTGGCTGACCCGCGCCAGCAGATCCTCTGATGCGGCAGGCAGGGCAGACGGGGCATAGTTCGATACCGGCGCCGAACCGCGCAGCGCGAGCGGCACGGCCTGTGCAATCGCCAGCGCCCGCAAGGGGGCCGGCGCGCCCTCGTTCAGCAGCACGGCAAGGCGGTTGAGCCAGCCATCCTTGGTGCCATAGGGCGTGGTGCCGCCAGTTTCGATCAGGTTCTGCCCATCGAAATGCGATCTTTCGCGGTAGGATGTTGCGGCCGCGTGGACGAACAGCGCCTCACCGGCCTGCGCGCTTTTGGCGATCTCGGCCAGCGCGGGGTGGACGGCGAAGAAACTGCCCAGCCGCAGGGCATTGTCGTAATCGGCAAGGCTGGCGCCCCGCAAGGCCTCCAGCCCCGGATCGCCCACGGGTGCAAGCATCGCCATGCCATCTGCCGCACCGCGCAGCAGCACGAACAGGAGGTTGCGCTGGCCTGCCCCTTGGGCAAAGGCCATGCGGGGCAGGGCGAGGGCGCCCGCGCCGATCAGCGATCCGGCGATCAGGGTGCGGCGGTTCATGTTCATGGTCACGGGCACTTACCTCCGCAGCATTTCAGGCGACACCAGCAGCAGCGCCAGCGCCTGTCGGCCGCTTTCGGCGCGCATCAGCTGGGTGCGTGTGGCATCGCTCAGGGCATCGGGGAACGCCGCCTCGGCGCGGGCAAGGACATTGTCGGCGGCGACATTGGTGGCGATCCGTTCAGCCATCTCGACCCGGCGCACCAGCGCATCGGGCCCCGCCCAGCTTGCGGCGATATCATCATATCCCGCAGGCGAAGGCGCGCGCCATGGCACATGGCCGAGTTCGGTCAGCGCCCCGAGGATGCGCTGCGGCCCGAGGTTCTGAACCCCGGCCAGCCGCAAGCAGGCAACCAGCCATTCGAACGGCGTGCGGAACTTGACCGGGCCGGGCGTCCAGACTTCGGGGGACGCGATCAGCACGCGGGTGAGGCTCGCCAGATCGCCGCCCGACTTGAGGAAATCCGCCTCCAGCCGCGCCACCAGCGATGCAGGCGGCGTGTCGCCTGCAAAATGGCGCGCGAACTTGGTGGCGATGTGGCGCGCAGTGGCGGGGTGGCGGGCCAGATCATCGAGGATCGTCAGCGCCTGGCGTGCGCCGCCTTCGGGATAGCTGCGACCCAGTACCTGCCGCGCGCCCGGTTCATGCACCAGCCCGACAAAGGCCGCGCCGGTCGCCTGATCTTCGGCAAAGCGGCCCGCCCGGCCAAGGCCCGGCACCGTCCACCCTGTCAGCGCCCGGGCGAGTTCGGTCACATCGGCCTGGCTATAGCCGCCATCGACCCCCAGCGTGTGCAGTTCCAGCACTTCGCGGGCGAGGTTTTCATTAAGGCCGCGGGGACGCTGCGGGGCATCGCCGCCAAAGCGCGGGCGGCGCTGGGTGAAGGCGGAATTGGGGCCGATCGACTGGAACTGATCGAGATAGATCAGCATCGCCGGATGCAACGCCGCCGCCTTCAGCATATCGGAAAAGCGGCCCAGCACATGCGGGCGGATCGCGGTGAATTCGTGCGGGCCGGCTTCGAACTGGGTGCCCGGCTTGCCGACCGAGACGCTGAAATGGTTGGCCCAGAAATGCACCAGCCGTTCTGCCATCGGCGCAGGGCTGGTGATCGCGAGGTTCACGCGCACCGCAATATCCTGCACCAGCACTCGCCGCGCCTCGGTCAGCTTTTCGCGGTATTCGGGCGGAAGACCGGCCAGCGCGGCGGCGCGGGGGTTTTCGGTTGTCATGGCATCACCGCGCATCGCCATGCCTTCGCCCGCCATCGGCGCCGCGTCTTCGGGCATTGCTGCAGCAGCGCGGCGCGTATCCTGCTGCACGCGGCGCAGCAGTTCGATCATTTCGCCGGTCCCGGAGCGTGTGCTGACCCGCTCGGCCACAACCCGCGGGGTCGGATCGAAGGCATCGAGCTGGCGCAGCAGATAGGCCTTCGGGTCCCTGACCGTCTCATCGCCGGGGCCGATCCCATAGCCGAAACGGCCGAGCGCAATGCTGGCGGGGCTCATCATCGCAGGATCCTTGGCAGGAGCAAAAGCATGGCGGTGCAATCCCGTTGGCGTGATGACGTGGCGGCGCCGGGGCAAATGTCCCGTCGCCGCCTGATCAACGCATGAATGCGCACGGTCCTTCGCGGCCGCGCTGCAATTTTTCTAGGGCGTCACGATGTCGAAGCCGTGCGGCATCGGGTCGAGCGCATCGAGCATCGCCTGCAAGGCCGCCGTGTCGCCGGTGATGGCAACCCCCGGCATTTTCGCAACCGCATCCACCGGCATCCTCACAAACAGCAGCGCCAGCAAAGCGCGGCGCGGGCCGGTGATGGTGACCGCGGGCCGATCCGGCAGCTGGCCCACCCGCCCGATCAGCGCCTGCGCGCCGACATCGAGCGCCGCCTTCTCGCCGCGATCGGTAATGTCGAGCGCAATGGAGAAATTGCGCGCCTGCGGGCGTTCGGGCGCGAACAGGGTGGCAACCGAATCGAGCAATTCCTGTGTCGAAATCGCTGCGACCATATCGTTGCTCTGTGCGGCGCTGACATCTGGCCGCCCGCGCCTCAGATCATTGGCGGCTGACAGGAACTGATTGCGCCAGATCGCGCTTTCCGCGCGGTAGCCCTGCTGTTCGTAACTGACCGCGAGCATCGCCTTGGCGCGGGCATTGCCGGGTTCAGCAAAGACAAGGTTCTGGAGCAGGTCTGAGGCCCAGCGGTAATCGCCGCCCGCCATTGCATTATCCGCCAGCGCCAGCGTGCGGTCTGCGCCGCCCAGCGCCGCAATCAGCCGCGTGGCGCGTTCGACCGGCGGGGGGGGGGGAAGGTTGGCAGGCACGGCATCGTACCAGCCCAGATAGAACTGGTAGATCGCCTTGGCGTTGTGGCTGATCGTGCCGTAATAGCCGCGCGTTGACCATTCGGCGGCATTGCCCGGCGGGGGCGATGTTTCGAGCGCCTCGGCAATTTCGTGCATCGTCTCGCCGCGGTTCATGCGGCGCACAGTCTGATCGTGGAGCCAACGGTAATTGTCGCGCTGGGCGGCAAGCCACGCGGTGCCTGCCTCGCGCCCGAAGATCGGCCAGCAATGGCTGGAGATCACCGCATCGGATTGCGGCGCATAGGTCAGCGCAGCCTCGTCCAGATAGCGCGCCCAGGCCCGTGCATCGCGCACCTTGGCCCCGCGCGGAGTGAGGATATTATGGAGGGAACAGGTTGCAATCTCGGCGGCAAGGAAGGTCTTTTCGGGCACGATGAAGACATTGAATTCCGCCGGCGCTTCGGTGCCCGAGACGATCTGGAATTCAAGGCTGATCCCGTCCACCACCCGGCGTTCACCGGTTCTGGCGATGGTATCGGTGGGCGCGATCAGCGACAGCGTGCCCGCCGAAAGCCCCTTGCCGATGCCGCTGCCCATCTGCCCGCTTGCCCCTGGCGCAAGGCCCGTGCCGAACTGAAAGGCCGCGCGCCGCATCATCGCGCCGCCTGCCATCACGTTCTCGCTCGTGGCTTCCTCCATGAAGCCGTGCGGGGCGATCACCGCCACCTTGCCCGCCTTGACCGCGGCCTCATCGGTCACCCCGCGCACACCGCCAAAGTGATCGCCATGGCTGTGCGAATAGAGCACCGCGCTGACCGGCCTTTCGCCCAGCGTCTGATTGACCAGCGCCATTGCCGCACCGGCCGCCTCGACGCTGGTGAGCGGGTCGATCACGATCCAGCCCGTTGCCCCGCGGATCACCGTCATGTTCGAGACATCAAAGCCGCGCACCTGCCAGACGTTCTTGGTAACCTCGAACAGGCCATGGTGCTTCAGGTGGGTCATGTGCCGCCACAGCGACGGGTTGACCGTATCGGGCGCAGGGCCGGTGACGAAGGCATAGGCATCGAGGTTCCAGACCGGCTTGCCGTTGGCCGCAAGGATCACCGGGTCCTTGGCCGTGGCAAGAAAGCCGCGCGCGGCATTGGCGGCATCGCGGGTGCCTTCGGGCGGCAGGGTTGCGGCCACGGCGGCTTGCGCGCTGCGGGTCGTCTCGCTGGCGGGTGTGGGCGGGGCAGGGGCTGCATCCTGCGCTGAGGCGCTCCCTGCGATCCCGAAAGCGAATACGAGCGCAAGCGCGGCGCCCGTGCGCAATGTGGCGATGTTCATGTGCCTTTGGTCCCCTCTTCTCCCGGTCTGTGTGATGCCCTTGCAGCGCGGGTCTTTCAAGCGGTTCGGGAAGGGTGGCGGGGCATTGGCCTGCAACCATACATATATTCGAACGCTTGCGTTGAAAGATTGAAGTTTTCCGAAAAGGCGCCTGCGGCTATCGCGCGGCCTCACCCCGGCGCGGCATCGCACGGTTGCAATAAATTCTGCGAAAGTTGCAATTTGTGGGACCCGAATGCCTGTGCCGCGCGTTATAGCGTAACATCAATCCGTCTCTCCCGGAGAAAGGTGCCCGCGATGCCAAGCCGTAAGATTGTTGCCGCCGAACTGGCCCATGTCCTGCGACAGATCTCGCATCCCGATCGCATCCGCCTCTTGCTGAAATTGCAGGCCGGGGAGCAGACGGTGAACGAACTTGGCGATCTGCTCGAATTGTCCCCGACGCGGATTTCCCAGCACCTTGGCGTGCTGCGCGCCGTGGCGCTGGTGGAAACCAAAACCCGCGGCCAGCAGCGGGTTTACCGGCTTTCCCAGCCCGAAATGGCGCTGTGGCTGATCGACGGCATCGACTTTATCGGCCACCGCCTGAGCCGTGCGACCGCGGTCGATATCCAGCACGCCAAGCGCCTGTGGCAGGCCGAAGGGGCCGAAACGGTCGCGTGATGGCCGCGCCTGCCGGGGTGACCGGCGGGCTGATTGCTGCTCTTCGCACACCCTCTCCATCGGGCAAAAATCCTGCGTCCCCTGTCAATCCGGCGGGTGACAGGCGGCGTAATGTGTGGTGTCAGGGCCCCATAAGCCCCACGCACAACGCAGGATGAGAGACCTATGAATTTCGAACTGTCCCACGAACATCAGATGCTCAAGGATCTGGTCGGAAAGTTCGTGCGCGATCAGCTGATGCCCTACGAACAGACCGTGATGGCCCGCGAAAATGTGGGGCAGGGCACCTATCTCACCCCGGAAGAAACCGCCAAGGTCGATGCGGTCAGCCGCGAGCTCGGCCTGTGGGGGCTGGACGCGCCCGAGGAAGTGGGCGGCATGAACCTGCCGATGGTGGCGATGGTCGGCGTGTCGGAAGAACTGGGCCGCACCGTGGTGCCCTATTACCTCCCGCCCGACAGCCCCAATCTCAAGATGCTCATGGCCGCCGCCGATGAACGCCAGCGCGAGGCCTATCTTGCCCCCTATGTGCGCGGCGAGACGATCAGCGCGATCGGCATTTCTGAGCCCGGCGCGGGCGCGGACCCGGCAGGGATGCGCACCACGGCGGTCGAGGACGGCGATGACTGGATCATCAACGGCCGCAAGATCTGGATCACCAAGGGCGCCGAGGCCGATTTCACCATCCTCATGGCGGTCACCGACAAGAACCCCTCGGGGCGCAACGGCATGTCGGCCTTTCTGGTCGATCGTGACACCCCCGGCTTCAACGTGCTGCGCAAGATCCCGATGGTGGATGGCACCTCCACCTATGAAATCGCGCTGGAGGATTGCCGGGTGCCGGGCTGGAAGCTGCTCGGCAAGCGCGGGCAGGGCTTTGCGCCGATGCAGGTGCGCCTTGGCACGCGGCGGATCGAGATGGCCGCATGGTCGATCGGCATGGCCCAGCGCGCCATGGAGATGATGATCGAATATGCGCCCCAGCGCGTGACCTTCGGCAAGCCCCTCTCAGCGCGCCAGACGGTGCAGAACTGGATTGCCGATGCCGCCACCAAGATCCACGCCATGCGGCTGATGACCTATGATTGCGCCTGGAAGATCGACGAGGGCCGCGACACCCGCAGCGAAATCTCGATGATCAAGAGCTTCTGCACCGAAAACGCCTATGAGATCGTCGATCACGCGATGCAGATGTTCGGCGGGATGGGCATGACCCGCGAATTGCCGCTCTACCTGATGAGCAACAAGCTGCGCACCATGCGCATCTATGATGGCCCATCGGAGATCCACAACTGGGTGGTCGCGCGCGCGCTCTTGGGCACCAGCGAATAGGGCGCCACAAAAGCGAAGGCCCGGCTCGCTCGCGCGGGCCGGGCCTTGCTGTGTCACCTGTCTGGCGGGCTCAGAAGCGGCCCGTCAGCCCGAGGAAGAAGCTGCGCCCCATGCCCGAGACCGGGTAGGCCGAGCTGGAGAGATAGGGAATCTCGTCGGTCAGGTTGTTGATGCCGCCATAGAAGGTGATGTTGTCGGTCGCATCGAGCGAGAAGGCGAGGTTGTGGATCCAGTAATCCGGCGCAAAGCCGGCCGGGCCGAACTCGAAGTCGATACGCTCGATCTGGATCACCGAAGCAACCGCAGTCGATTCGATATACTGCACCCCGTAATTGAGGGTGAAGTCACCGCGGTTCCAGGTCACGCTCCCGAAGCCTGCAAACTCCGGCGCCCCCAGTTCCCGAAGGCCGGGGTTGGCAACATCGGGACGGCGCGGATCGAAGAAGCGGTTGAGCCTCTCGGTCCAGTTGCCGTTCACCGCGAGGTTGAAGTTGTTTTCCCCGAGGCTGAAGGCGTAGTTGACCTGCGCATCGATCCCGCGGGTTTCAAGCGCGGCAAAGTTGATCTGCGACTGGCGCAGGAAGTTGAAGCCGAGGAAGGTCGGTGAACCGGCATTCCGGTTGCGGCTGAACAATGTGCAGAAATTGTTCGGGAAGGTCGGCAGGTCATAGCAATTGTTGACGATGTCCTGCGCTGCAACCGCCTGGATCGCGTCCTCGATCTTGATCGAGTAGTAATCACCCGAAAGGGTCAGACCGGGGATGAACCGCGGTTGCAGCACCGCGCCAGCCGTAAAGGTGGTGGCGGTTTCTTCCTCAAGGTTCGGGTTGCCGCCCGACACGCCGGCAAAGCGCGCAGTCAGCGGATCTTCGTAACCCACCGGAATCCCATCGGCCCGGCAGTTGTTGAGCCGGTTCTGCGCGGCCGGATCATTGTTGGCGATCAGCGCATTGATCGACGATTGGCTGCACGGATCGGCCGGACGGAAGAACGCCGTCAGTTCGGGGCTGAACAGTTCCGCGATGTTCGGCGCCCGGATCGCGCGGGCATAGGAGCCGCGGAAGCGGATGTCGCGGATCGGTGCCCAGATGCCGTTGACGTTCCAGGTGAAGGCCCCGCCGATGGTGGAGTAATCGGCATAACGGCCCGCCGCGCCAATGCTCAGTTCGTGGAAGAACGGCGTGTCGCTGAGCAGCGGCAGCAGAATTTCCCCGAAGCCCTCAACCACATCGAACTGGCCGCCCGCGTTCTGGTTGCGGGTGGCACCGAAGATCAGCGACTGGTTGGGCGAGATCGTGCCGATGAACGTGCCGGCGGGCCCAGCGGGCGAGCCTTCGGGCAGCAGGCCCAGCACCAGCGGATCAAGCTCGGTCTGCGACTTTTCCTTGCGATATTCCGCGCCCAGCGAGAACTGGATCGCGCCGCCCGGCAGTTCGAAGAACCCGCCAGTATCACCATTGAGCAGGCCGGTGAAGACCAGCTGTTCAAGCCGCGCGCGGCTGGTGGTCGGCGTGGTGATCCACGCCGCCGCCTCGGGGCTGACCGAATTGGCGCCGCGGAACAGGTTGGCGGGCAAGCAGCCGCTATTGGGGCCGGGCGTAAAGGTGAAGAAGCCCGGCGCGATTACCGGGAAGGCTTCCGAACCCGGGTGGAGCGCGGTGGGGTTGAGGTTGGAACGGCAGGTCGGGCCGTTCGGGCCCTGCACCACGTCGATCGCGGCGAACAGGCGGTCATAGCGCACCGAATTGCCGGTGGTGGTGG
>JAGKSZ010000104.1 GCA_018991295.1 Porphyrobacter sp.
GTCATCACCGCCCAGGCCGCGGGCATGGCATAGGCCGGGCCGTCCGCGCCCTCGGCGGGGACGGGCGCGAAAAGGGGCTTGCCGGCGAGCATCCCGAGGAACACCAGTTCCGCATCGGCGGCGACATCGGCGAGCGAGCCCCAGGACAGGCCGCCCAGATCGTCCAGCACCGGCAGCAGCCCGTCCAGCAGCAGCACCCGCGCGCGCCAGTTCATCTGCCCCGCGAGCGCCGCCTCGTCGACGCGGATGTGATCGGCGCGGTCGAGCGGCGATCCGGCAAAGGCCATCAGCGGGGCAGAGGCAGGGCCGTGCATCACGCCGCCTTCTTGCGGGCGGCACGCATCGCGGACAGGTCCTTTTCCATCGCCGCCATGAACTCATCGCGGATCGGATAGGCTTCGGACGGCATGTACTGCGTCCACAGGCACGAACGCAGGCCGAGATCGAAATCGATCGCGCCCAGCGTGCCCGCCGCCCCGCCCCAGCCGAACTGCGCGCCCTTCGAGCGCCCGCCCGCGCCGTGGCCTTCGCCTGCGATCCAGCTGCCGGTGGTATCGACACTGGCGGGGAGCAGGTTCGAGGTGCCCACGCGCACGGCTTCTTCGCTCATCACGAACTTGCCGTCGATCCGGCCATAGCCCAGGAGCATCCGCAGGAAGCGGTCATAATCCCTGGGGCTGGAGACAAGGCCGCCGCCGCCCGCAGGCACTTCGGGCGCATCAAGGAAGATCGAATTGACGCCCGGATCGATCGGGAACGGCACTCCGCCCACGATCCCGTAATTGTCGGTCAGGCGGTGTGCCTCGCTGGCCGGAACCTGCATCCACGTGCTGGTCATGCCGCAGGGGTCGAAGATGCGCTTCTTGAGGAAGGCTTCGAAGGGCATTCCGCTGGCCACTTCGATCACCCGGCCAAGCAGATCGATCGAACAGGAATAGCTCCACTTGGTGGCCGGCTGATACATCAGCGGCAATTCGGCAAGGCGATCGGCCCAAGCGGCAAGGCCGGGCGCGGGCGTGACGGGTTCAATCCCGGGGATCGGCATCCGGCTCACCCGCCCGCCGACAAGGCCCTGCTGGTTGAAGGCCTTTTGCAGCGGCCCCTTGCTCACGATCTGATAGCCAAGGCCCGCCGTGTGGGTCAGCAGCATCCGGATGGTGATCGGCTGATTGGCGGGCACGGTTTCATCGAGCGGGCCTTCGGGATCGACCAGCACCCGCATATTGCGGAACGCAGGCAGGATTTCGTGCACCGGCTGATCGAGGCCCAGTTTGCCCTCGTCGATCAGGATCATCGTCGCCATGCCGGTGATCGGCTTGGACATCGAATAGATGCGGTAGAGCGAGTTTTCATCGACCGGGGTGGGCTTTGCCAGCGACAGCGTGCCCCCGCCAACGGTGTGGGCGTGATCTTCCGCAGCGCCCCAGCCGAAGGTCAGGTACAGGTTTGCCAGCTTGCGGCTTGCCACATACTTGTCCGAGAGCGCGGCGACATTGGCCCAGTTTTCCGCCACATCATGGGCAAAGGCAGCTCGGCCAAACGGCAGGCCCGAAAGCGCCGCGCCGCCTGCAAACAGCGCGCCGGTGCGCAGCAGCGAACGGCGGGAAAGGGCAAGGGCATCGGGGGTCTGCAAAGGCATCGCGAAGAATCTCCTAACGGGCACGGCGCGCTTGTCTGCGGCAGGCAGGCGCGCTGGTCAATTGCAATGGCGGGCTTGAACAGGCGCGGTGTCTTGCCCATATAAGACACATGCTCAACGCGCTTGCCTATATCGTCGGCCTTGTCAGCCTTGTGATCGTGATCCCCGCGCAGATTCCGCTGCTGGGCTGGGCCAACTGGCTCGCCCTGCCGCTGATTGTGGTCGGCATCGTGCTGGGGGCGCTGTCTTCCAAGGAGGGCGGGCGCAATTTCTGCCTTGTCGTGCTGCTGATTGCAGGCGTGCGCCTGATGATCGGCGGCGGCGTGCTCTAGCCTTCGGCCAAAGCCAGCCCGGCGGCCTTGGCAAAAAGTGTCGCGAGCCCTGCCGCTCCGATCTGCGCAACGGGCCACCATTGCCCGTCACCGGGCGGCGTGCTGGCTGTCTCCAGCGCCCTTACTTCCAGCGTCAGGCTGGCATGGGTGAAGCCGTGCCGCACCGCGCCCAAGCTGCGCCATGCTCCTGCAAACGGCGGCGCGCCAGAACCATCGGCCTGCGCGCTCCAGCCATCATCGGGTAGCGCCCGCATCCCGCCCAGCATCCCGGTGCCGGGCCGGGTGACGAGCCACACCTCAGCGGCCCCTCCCCGCGTGATCCAGAAGGCGGTGCCGCGCCGTTCGGGCACGGCCTTCTTGGGCGGCTTGACCGGCAGGCGCTCAGGCTCGCCAAGCGCCCGCGCCTTGCAGGGATCGGCCAGCGGGCACAGCAGGCAGCGCGGGGTGCGAGAGGTGCAGATGTGGCTCCCCAAATCCATCATCGCTTGCGCAAAGTCCCCGGCGCGGGTGCCGGGCGTGATGCTGTCAGCGGCCGCACGGATCGCCTTCCTCGCCTTGGGGAGCGGCGCGTCAATGGCGAACAGCCGCGCCGCCACCCGCTCGACATTGGCATCGACCACCACGGCACGCCGCCCGAAGGCAATCGCCGCCACCGCCGCTGCGGTGTAATCGCCAAGCCCGGGGAGCGCGCGCAGCTCTGCCTCGGTGGAAGGAAACCCGCCCCGCTCTGCCACCGCCCGCGCACATTTGAGCAGGTTGCGGGCCCGCGAGTAATAGCCAAGCCCCGCCCACGCCGCCATGACGTCGTCATCCGGCGCGGCGGCGAGCGCCTCGACCGTCGGCCAGACGTCCACGAATTTGGCAAAATAGGGCTTCACCGCCGCCACGGTGGTCTGCTGGAGCATCACCTCGGACAGCCACACGCGGTAAGGCCACGAAGGATCGACCGGCAGCGCCGCGCCGGGCGGCAGGCGCCACGGCAGATCGCGGGCGTTGCGATCATACCATGCGAGCAGCGATGTGGAGATGCTGGCAGTCACGCGCCGCCTATGGCATGGGGCAGGCAATCATGGGAAGCGACAAGAAACCTCCAGCCTCAGGCAGCGAAGCGGTAGGCCGCAAGAACGCACCCAAGCCCTACACCCGCCCACGCGGGCAAGGCGCCAAGGCGATCGGGGACCTGATGCCCGAAATCGGGCGCACCGCCTTTCGCCGTTTCGGCTTTGTGCAGAGCTCAGTCGTCACCCGCTGGCCCGAAATCGTCGGCGCGCAACACGCCCGCGTGTGCAGCCCTGAGGCGATCCGCTTTCCCCCCGGCGAAAAGGCCGAAGGCATCCTCCAGCTGGTGGTGCAGCCCGCCCATGCCCCGCTGATCGAACAGGTGATCCCCGAAATCATCGAACGGGTGAACCGCTTCTTCGGCTATCGTGCGGTGGCGCGGGTCAAGATCCGGCAAGGCGCGGTTCAGCCGCCTGCCGATAATCGCCCCGCCAAACCGCCGCCATCGCTGAAGCCGATCCCGCTGGAATTGGGCGACAGCTTGCGCGATATCGGCGATCCGGAATTGCGCACCGTGCTCGAATCGCTGGCCCGCAGCCTCGGCAACACCGAGCCCGCCGCCTCAAGGGAAGACGATCTGCCATGACAAAGCCCCTCCTGTTTGCTGCTGCTGCCGCTGCACTGATGCTTGCAGCCGGGGGTGCCGGTGCGCAGCCGGCCGCCAAAAGCCTCGCGCCTGCCGAAAATGGCGGCAACTGGTCGGCCACGGTCAAACGCACCGCACGCGGCCACGCGATCGGCAACCCCGATGCCGATGCAAAGCTGATCGAGTTCATCAGCTACACCTGCCCCCACTGCGCCGATTTCACCGCACGCGGGGAACCGCCGCTCGATATCGTGCTGCTCCAGCCGGGCAAGGTGACGCTGGAGGTGCGCCCGGTGATCCGCAACGGGATTGATCTGGCGGTGACGCTGCTTGCCCAGTGCGGCGATCCGGCCGGGTTCAAGGGCCGCCATCAGGCGCTGATGCTCAATCAGGCGACCTGGCTTGGCAAGGCGCGGGGTGCCCCGCAGAGCCAGATGCAAATCTGGCAGCGCGGCGACAAGGCGGCGCGGTTGAACGCGGTGAACGCCCTTGGCCTTACCGAACTGCTCGTCCAGCGCGGCCAATCGCGTGCGCAGCTTGATGCCTGCGTTTCCGATGATGCAGCAGCCAAGGCGCTGCTCGCCAATGATGAAGCCGATGCCACCGAATTCGGCATCACCGGCACGCCCAGTTTCGCGCTTGATGGCAAGCTGCTTGAAGAGGTCCACGGGTGGGAGACGCTCTACCCCGTCCTGTCCGCCCGCTTCGCGCCCAAGGCCGATTGAGCCGCACGCAGCGCGCCGCGCACAAATTGTTCACAGGCCGTGCCACACGCGCTTGCTGCAAGGGCGCGCGGCGGGCTATCCTGCCACGCTTTCCATTCCCCGAGGAATACCCCCGATGACCGTGACCCGCCTGTTCTCGCTTCCCCTGATCGCGCTCGCGCCGCTGATGCTTGCGGCCTGCGGGGGCGATGCCGCATCGGACGGCGGGGCCATCACGGGTGAAGCCCTGCCCGCAATTGCCGCACCTGCCGGGACCAAGTGGGCCGACACCGTCACCGTCACGCCGGAAGGCGGCTACCTGATCGGCAACCCCGATGCGCCGCTCAAGCTGGTCGAATATGCCTCGCACACCTGCTCGCACTGCGCCGAATTCGCGCAGACCGGCAAGCAGACGCTCAAGGACAAGTACGTCGCCAGCGGCGTGGTCAGCTTCGAGCAGCGCGAAACCTTCCTCAATTCCTTCGATCTGGTGATCGCCAGCCTTGCCCAGTGCGGCACCAAGGAACAGTTCCAGCCGCTGTCCGATCAGGTGTGGCAGAACCTGCCCGCCGTGTTCCAGGGCCTGCAAGGCAACCCGCAGGCGATCGACGCGGCTGCCCAGCTGCCGCTCAACCAGCGTTTCATCGCGACGGCGCAGGCGACTGGCCTCATCGAATTCTTCGCCGCACGCGGTGTCAGCGCCGATCAGGCCCGCACCTGCCTTGCCGATTCCACCAAGATCGATGCGCTGGTCAAGCAGGTCGAAGCCAACAACACCAAGGACAAGGTCACCGGCACCCCGACCTTCTTCCTCAACGGCAAGAAGATCGACGGCACGACCTGGGAAGTGGTCGAACCAGCCCTCCAGCGCGCCGGCGCGCGCTGAGGCTGACAGGCGGGGGCGCCAGGTCAGCCGATGCAGATCCACCGGCTCAAGCTCAGCGGCTTCAAAAGCTTCGTCGAGCCGGCGGACTTGCGCATCGAACCCGGCCTGACCGGGGTTGTCGGCCCCAATGGCTGCGGCAAATCCAACCTGCTCGAAGCGATCCGCTGGGTCATGGGGGAAACCTCGGCCAAATCGATGCGGTCAGGCGGGATGGAGGACGTGATCTTTGCGGGCACATCCACCCGCCCCCCGCGCGATTTTGCCGAAGTGGTGCTCCACGCCGAGGATGATCGCGGCGAGGAACTGGTCGTCACCCGCCGGATCGAGCGCGGCGCAGGCAGCGCCTACCGCGTCAACGGGCGCGATGTGCGCGCCAAGGATGTGGCGCTGACCTTTGCCGATGCGGCAACCGGCGCCCATTCGCCCGCGCTCGTATCGCAGGGCAAGATCGCGCAGGTGATCGCCGCAAGGCCAGCCGAACGCCGCGCCATGCTCGAAGAAGCCGCCGGGATCGCCGGGCTGCA
The DNA here is from genome assembly GCA_018991295.1 of Porphyrobacter sp. Classification (GTDB taxonomy): domain Bacteria; phylum Pseudomonadota; class Alphaproteobacteria; order Sphingomonadales; family Sphingomonadaceae; genus Erythrobacter. Next base: position 5,731 of record JAGKSZ010000104.1, read on the forward strand.
CGTGCGCCGCAAGGATGCCGAAAGCAAGCTGCGCGGCGCCGAGGCCAACCTTGCCCGGCTTGAAGACCTGATGGCCGGCCTCGATGCGCAGATCGCCACCTTGAAGCGCCAGGCCAAGCAGGCCGAACGCTACACCGAACTGACAACGAGGATTCAGGCCGCCGAAGCCCGCCTGCTGTTTGCCCGCTGGCGCGAGGCCGCCGCGGCTGCCAAGGCCGCGCGCGCCGCTGCCCAAGCCGCCGATGCCCGCGTGGCCGAAGCACAAGGCGCGGTCGAAGTCGCGCAAGCCGAACAGGCAGAGGCCGCACAGGCGCTTGCCGATGCACGCGATGAACTTGCTGACCGCCGCGACGATGCCTCGGCTCACGGGCACCGGATGGCGGCGCTTGGCGAAAAGCTCGATGCGGCCGAAACCCGGCTGCGCGATCTGGAGCGCCAGCGGACCCGGCTGGAGGAAGACCGCTGCGATGCCGATCGCCTCACCAATGCCGCGGTTGAGGCGCTGGCTCGGCTGACGCAGGAACTGGGGGCAAGCCGCGAAAGCCTCGCCGCTGCCGAAGCCGCACGCCCGCGCCTGGCGGAGGCAGCCGAGGACAAGGAACGCGCCAGCCGCGCCGCCGAACTCGCCCTTGCCAAGGCGACCGCCGATCAGGCCGGGGTCGAGGCCGAATGGCGCGTGGCCGAAGCCGCGGTCGAACAGGCGCAAAGCCGCCTTGCCCGGATCGAGGGCGAAGCCGCCCGCATCGCCCGCACCCGCGCCGAACTCGAAGGCGCCAGCGATCCCGAGGCCGATGTGATTGCCGCCCGCGAGGCAGCGGACGAAGCGGCAGAGGAACTTTCTGCCTTGCGCGCCCGGCTGGCCGAGGATCAGGCCCGCAAGGCGGCCTTGCAGGCACAGCGCGATGATGCGGCGACCGCGCTGGCCTCGGCCCGCGCCGAACTTGCCGGGGTTGAACGCGAACACAATGCCCTTGCCCGTGACCGCGAAGCCCGCAGCCGCCGCGAGGCCGGGCGGCAGGGCATGGCGACCCCGCTTGACCGCGTCACCGTCACCCCCGGCTATGAACGCGCCCTTGCAGCGGTGCTGGGCCGCGACGGAAAATCGCCGCTGGGTGCACCTGCGGGCACGCCTGATGGGCGGTTCTGGACAGGCAGCGCCGCCGCCGCGCCCGCGCCGGTGGCCGAAAGCCTGCTGTCAAAGCTCTCGCAATGCCCGGAAGAACTCAGCGCCCGCCTTGCGCTGGTGCATTGCATCGAGGCCGATGATGGCCGCACGCTCGCGCCGGGCGAATGGCTGGTGACCCGCGCCGGGCACCTCAGGCGCTGGGATGGCTTCGTTGCCCGCGGCGAAGGCGCCGCCGAGGCCGCGCAGCTCGAAGCCGCCAACCGCTTTGCCGAACTCGAAGCGGCCCTGCCCCCCTTGCGCGAAGCAGCCGCTGCAGCCGAGGCCGAAGACAAGGCCGTGCGCGAGGAACTCGCCAGCTTGCAGACGGGCCTCGTGGCGCAGGAACGCGGCATTGCCGCCGCCATCGAGGCCGAACGCCACGCGCTGCGCCGCCTCGATTCGGCGGAAGCGGCCAAGGAACGCCTCGCTGCGCGCCTTGCGGAACTGGCCGCCAGTGCGACTGACATCGATGCCCAGATTGCGGCCGCCAGGGGCGAGGTTGCCGCTGCCGAGGCCGCGCGCGAACAGCTTCCGGCGCGCGATGCGGGGCGCGCTGCGCTTGAGGCTGCACAGGCGAAAAATGCCGCCGCCCGCGCCGCGGTGCAGGCTGCGCTCGCCGATCTTGCCGCGCAGGATCAGGCACTGGCCGCCCTGCGCGAGCGGCTCGCCGCGCAGTCCGCCGACCACGCCGGATGGCAGGCGCGATCCTCCGATGCCGAACGGCGCATGGCCGAAACCACTCGGCGCCTTGCCGAAATCGCCGAGGAACACGCCGTCCACGCCGCCAAGCCCGCCGCGCTGACTGCCGAGATCGAAGCGGGCGAGGCGACCCGCACAAGGCTAGCCGAAGAACTCGCCGCTGCTGACAGCGTGATGCGTGCCGCCGATGCGCGCAGCCGCGCCGCCGATGCCGCGCTCGCCCAAGTCACCGAAGCCCTTGCCCAAGCCCGCGAAGCCCGCGCCAGCCTTGCCGCCCGCGCCGAAAACGAAGAACTGCGCCGCGCCGAAATGGCCCGCATTTCGGGCGAACGCTTCCAGTGCCCGCCGCCCATGCTGGGCGAACGCTTCGGCTTTGACGAAAACGATCTTGCCCCTGCCGCCGACGAATCCGCCGAGCTTGAAAAGCTTACCGCCGCGCGCGAGCGGATCGGCCCGGTCAATCTTGTGGCCGCCGATGAACTCGCCCGGATCGAGGCCGAGCATGGCTCGTCTGCCGAAGAACAGGCCGAACTGGTCGAGGCCATCGCCCGGCTGCGCGGATCAATCGGCAGCCTCAACCGCGAGGGGCGCGAGCGGCTGCGCGCCGCCTTCGAGGCGGTGGACGGGCATTTCCGCGTGCTGTTCACCCGTCTGTTCGAAGGGGGGCAGGCGCATCTTGCGCTGGTCGATTCGGACGATCCGCTGGAAGCGGGGCTCGAAATCTATGCCCAGCCGCCGGGCAAGCGGCTGCAATCGCTCTCGCTGCTGTCGGGGGGCGAACAGGCGCTGACGGCGACCGCGCTGATCTTTGCCCTGTTCCTCACCAACCCCGCCCCGATCTGCGTGCTCGACGAAGTCGATGCGCCATTGGACGATGCCAATGTCGAACGCTTCTGCGATCTGCTCGAATCGATGGTCGCCACCACCACCACGCGTTACCTGATCGTCACCCACAACGCGGTGACGATGAGCCGGATGCACCGATTGTTCGGGGTGACGATGGCGGAAAAGGGCGTCTCGCGCCTCGTCAGCGTCGATCTGGGAGAGGCCGCACTGCTGGCAGCCGAATAATCAGGCCTCCAGCGCGGCGGCAAGCCGGGCGCGCACCGCTTTCAGCCCGGCGATCACTTCGGCCATGTCCGGGCCTTCGGAAACCATCAGGCGCACGCCGGGGGCAGCGCCCTCGCCCGCATCGACGCGGCGTTCGCCCGAGCGGCGGTCGTCCTTGCGGCGATCAAGGGGGGATTTGGCGGCCGCGCGCAGCACCGCTTCGGCGCCCTTGAGGGGGTAGCCTTCGCGGTTGACCAGCCGATCGATCATCTCGACCAGCGCGACATCGGCGGGGCGAGAGTAAA
>JAGKSZ010000105.1 GCA_018991295.1 Porphyrobacter sp.
GGCCTTGCCATTGAAGCGGCCAATGCCCAGCTTGTCTTGGCATGACCACTTCGACCAAGCCCTGCCCGATCTGCCGCAAGCCGCGCCGGCCGGAACACGCGCCGTTCTGTTCCGATCGTTGCCGCGACCGCGATCTGGCGCGCTGGTTTTCCGATTCCTATGCCGTCCCCGGCCGCCCTGCCGATCCTGAGGAACTGGCGCGTGAGGACTGGCGCGAGCAGGATTGAGCGGCTGTCACAACAATCGTGGCGTTCTGTGGACAAACCCCCTTGCCAAGGCGCACGCCCTTCGCCATAGGCGCGCTCTCATTTGCTCGCCGGGCCGCAACGCCCGTCGCTCGCAGCGAATGCCCGAGTAGCTCAGGGGTAGAGCAGCGGATTGAAAATCCGCGTGTCGGTGGTTCAAATCCGCCCTCGGGCACCATTCGCTGAAAGGGCCAATCGCCCAAGGGGAAAGTGCCAATGTCCCGCCGCACCAAGCTGTATGAAGGCAAGGCCAAGATCCTTTACGAGGGTCCCGAACCGGGCACGCTGATCCAGTATTTCAAGGATGACGCCACCGCCTTCAATGCGGAAAAGAAGGGCACCATCAACGGCAAGGGCGTGATCAACAATCGCATCAGCGAGCATGTTTTCACCCGCCTTGGCCATATCGGCATCCCCACCCATTTCATCCGCCGCCTCAACATGCGCGAACAGCTGATCCGGCAGGTCGATATCATCCCGCTGGAAGTGGTGCTGCGCAATGTTGCCGCAGGCTCGATCAGCAAGCGGCTCGGCATCCCTGAAGGCGAGCCCCTGCCCCACACGCTGATCGAATATTACTACAAGGACGATGCGCTGGGCGATCCGCTGGTTGCCGAAGAACACATCGCCTGCTTCAACTGGGCCTCGAACGAGGAGATGCACGACATTTCCTCGATGGCGATCCGCATCAATGATTTCCTGTGCGGGATGTTTGCCGCGATCGATATCCGCCTCGTCGATTTCAAGCTCGAATTCGGGCGGCTTTACGATGGCGATTACAGCCGCGTGATCCTTGCCGATGAAATCAGCCCGGATGGCTGCCGCCTGTGGGACATGGCCACCGGCGAAAAGCTCGACAAGGACCGTTTCCGCCGCGATCTGGGCGGTGAGGAAGAGGCCTACCGCGAAGTGGCGCGCCGCCTTGGCCTGCTCAATGGCGAGGATAACGGCCCGGGCGAGGTGTTTGACCTCTCGCACGCCCGCTCGCGCCTGCGCGGGCCTCCGCCGCTCAAGAAATAGTGCCCTCGAAGAAATAGGCTGACAGGCCGGTTTTGCGCGCTAGTCTCGGCGGTCGTGACCAACGATCCGAGAGACATCTGAAATCCATGCGGAATTTCCCCATCGCTGCCGGCTTGCTGCTGGCGTTCTCGCCGCTTGCCTTCACCACCGCGCTCGCCGCACAGGACGCCCCGGCCGCTACCGCCCCCCAAGCCAAGGCCCCCGCCCCGGTCTGGGCCTTTGAAGACAGCGATGTGCCGGTCGATCCCGGCTACACCTTCGGCAAGCTGCCCAACGGGATGCGCTACGTCATCCGCCGCAATGCCACCCCGGCAGGCACCGCGCTGGTGCGGATGCGGATCAATTCCGGCGCGCTTGAGGAAACCGACCGCGAACGCGGCCTTTCGCATTTTCTCGAACACATGGCCTTCAACGGATCGAAGGGCATTCCCGAAGGCGAGATGATCAAGCTGCTCGAACGCGAAGGGCTGGCCTTTGGCGCGGATACCAATGCCTCGACCGGCTATGAGGCGATCACTTACATGCTCAACCTGCCGCGCAATGACGAGGCATTGCTGGGCACCGCGCTGATGCTGATGCGCGAAACCGCGAGCGAGCTGACCATTTCGCAGGAGGCGGTCGCACGCGAACGCGGTGTCATCCTTGCCGAACGGCGCGACAGGGCGGGCTTTGGCCTTCGCAATTACGAAGACAATGTCGCCTTCATTGCCCCCGATGCGCGCTATGGCCGCCGCCTGCCGATCGGCACGCTGGAAACGCTGGAGGCTGCCGATGCGCCAACCATCCGCGGCCTTTACGAGCGCACCTATACCCCCGCCAACACGGTGCTGGTGGTGGTGGGCGATTACCCGGTCGAAGTGGTCGAGGCCGCGATCCGCGTCCGTTTTGGCGATTGGAAGCCCGCCCCTGCCCCTGCCAAGCCCGATGCCGGACCGGTCGATGTCGGCATCAAGGGGTTGACTGATATCCACATCGATCCGGCGCTGGCCGAAGGCGTCACCATCAGCCGCCTTGCCTCCTGGCGTGACGAGCCCGACACCATCGCCAATCGCCGCGCCGACACCTTGCGCAGCATCGGCTATGCGATCGTCAACCGCCGTCTGGCCCGGCTTGCACGCGGGGCCGATGCACCATTCCGGGGAGCAGGCTTCGGGTCGAACGACATTTTCGAAGCCGCGCGGATCACCAGCCTTTCAGTCAGCAGCGCCGATGGCGAATGGAAGAAGGGCGTGCTGGCCGCCGTGCGCGAGGTCAATCAGGCGGTCACCTATGGCTTCACCCGTGCCGAACTGGACGAACAGCTCGCCAATATCCGCACCAATCTCGAAAACGCGGTGAAGTCTGCCGACACGCGCAGCAATGCGGTGTTCGCCGGCAACGCGCTGGCGCTGGCCAGCGATGACCGCGTGCCGGTGACGCCTGAATGGTCGCTCGCCTTCTTCGATGCGCTTGCCCCCGCGATCACACCTGAGGCGGTGTGGCTGGCCATGCGCGAAGATGCTGCTTCGCTCACCGAACCGCTGATCCGCTTCGAAGGCCGCACCGCGCCCGAAGGCGGCGAGGCGGCTTTGCGCAGCGCCGTTGCCCAAGGCATGGCGCTCGCCATCGCCGCGCCGGTTGACAACGGCCCGCTCGCTTTTGCCTACAGCGATTTCGGGCCAGCCGGCACGGTGGTGTCCGATACGGTGGAACCACAGCTTGGCTTGCGGCAGATCCGCTTTGCCAACGGAGTTCGGCTGACACTGAAAAAGACAGACGTGCGCAAGGACCGCATCGCCTTCAGCATGGCGGTCGATGGCGGCGATTTGATGAACACCCGCGAGACGCCGCAAGCGGTCACCCTTGCCGCATCGCTGGCCGCAGGCGGGCTGGGCAAGCACAGTCAGGATGAACTGGCAAGCGTGCTGGCCGGGCGCAGTGTCAGCTTCGATCTGGGCAGCAGCACCGACGCCTTTACCGTCACCGCCACCACCACCCCGCGTGATCTGACGTTGCAGATGCAGGTGCTGGCCGCCACCCTGACCGATCCCGGCTTCCGGCCCGAAGGGGTGCAGCGGTTCCGCAAGAACATCGACAATTTCTTCAACACGCTGGACAGCACCCCCGGCCGGGCGCTGGGTGCGGCGAGCGGCGCGATCCTTTCGGACAATGATCCGCGCTTCAGCCTCCAGCCCAAGGAGGCCTTTTTCGCGCTCGATTTCGACAGGCTCAAGGCGGCGATGGGCGATCGCCTTGCCAGGGGCGCCATCGAAATCGCGCTGGTGGGCGATCTCGATGAAGATGCTGCTATCGCCGCCGTTGCCGCCACGCTGGGCGCCCTGCCCCCGCGCGAGGCGAGCTTCAATCGGCGCGAGCAGAACCGCAACCGCACCTTCACCGCCAAACGCGGCGAATATCGCCTGACCCACAAGGGCGAGCCCGATCAGGCCTTGCTGCAATGGATCTGGCCGACCACCGACGACAGCGATCCTGCCGAAGACCTGCGCCTCAGCCTGCTGGCGCGGATCGTGCGGCTCGAACTGACGGACCGGCTGCGCGAGGAACTGGGGCAGGCCTATTCACCCTCAGCCGGGTCCAGCACCAGCCGTTACTATCCGGGCTATGGCACGCTGGCGATCAGCGCCTCGGTCGCCGCCGACCAGCGCGAGGCGACCCGTGTCGCGGTCGACAAGCTGATTGCCGATCTGCGCGCCGGCCCGCTCGATGCCGATGTGATCGAACGCGCCCGCAAGCCCTGGCTTGAGGAATATGGCAACGCGCTCAAGGACCTTGGCGGCTGGCTGGGGCTGGCGGCGCGGGCGCAGAGCGAGCCTGAACGGCTGGGTCGGTTCCTTGCAGCCCCCGATACGATGCGCATGATCACGCCTGAGGACATCCATCAGATGGCGCTCAAATACCTCACCCCCGGTGGCGCGGTCGCCTTCGTGGTGATCCCCGAAACCAAGGCCGAATAGCGGGCACAGAAAAGGCCGGCAGGTCGCCCCCTGCCGGCCTTCCCCATCCGGTGTTCCTCCCCGCCTCGGAGAGGCCCTCCCTTAGTACTTCACGCTGAACATCGCACCGATGATGCGCGGATCATTGACGAAGGCGGTGTTGTTGTTGAAGTCGATCACGCCAAGGACATTGTCCTCATCGGTGATGTTGCGCGCAAAGGCGGCGACTTCCCACTGGCCATTGCCCCCCGAATATCCGACCTTCAGACCGCCTTCGATCCGGCTGCCGGCGTTGAATTCGGCGCTTTCATAAAGGAGGAAGTTGGTCTCGCCCAGAAACACCCAGTCGGTGAAGATGAAGAATTCACCGCTGTTGCCCACCGGGATGCTGTAACGGGCGGTGAAATCACCGCTCCATTCCGGCGCATTGGGGAAGGGATTGCCATTGATGAAGGCGCGGCGGGTGCCGGCGATCACGCGGGTCGGATCGGTCACGGTGCACTGCGCGCAGATGCCGACCGCAAGGTTTGCGTCCTGGATTTCGGTGCTGTTGTAAGCAACGCCCAGCGTCACGAGGAACTGCGGCGAAATCTGGAACGCACCGTCCAGTTCAACGCCGTATGCCTCGCCCTTGTTGGCGTTGACCAGCTGCACCAGATTGCCCGCGCCGCCCACAGCGGTGAACTGCGGGTCTTCGACGGTGTAGTAATAGACCGCACCGTTCAACCGCACGCGGCGATCGGCCATCTCGCTCTTGAAGCCGACTTCATAGGACGTGATGTTTTCCGACTGTGCCACCGAAGGCGCGGCGAAGAAGGCAACGTCACGGCCCTGAATGGTCGGCCCGCGGAAGGAGTTGGCGATCTTGGCATAGATGCTGGCATCGTCCGAAACATCGGCGAACAGGCTGATGTCCCAATCGAACTGGTCATCGCCCACGCTGCGCGGCTGCGGCGCGGCGCCCGAACGGACGAAGAAATCCTTCTGATCGTCGGTGTAGCGGATGCCGCCGGTGGCGCGCAGGGTATCGGTCAGCTGGTAGGAGACCTGCCCGAACAGCGCCCATGCCTCGTTGGTGTGGTTGACGGTTACCGGCGGCGGGAAGTTGAAGCCCACGGTGGTCACATCAAAGTCGCTGGTGAAGTAGAAGCCGCCAACCTGCCAGCTGAGCGGGCCATCCCCGTTCGAGGCGAGGCGCACTTCCTGCGTGGTCTGTTCCAGATCGAGCGAATCCTGCGTGTCCGAGGGGAACGGGATGAAGCCCGGCCCGGTCACCATGTTGCCGCCATCAATATCGCCGCGGCTGAAGCCTTCGCTGGTCCAGTGGCTGGTGATCGAGGTCAGGGTCGCGCCGTCGAATTCGTAGGACGCGGTCAGCGTCGCGCCGAACTGGTTGTAGTTCGCCCGGTTCCCGCCGCCCGCATCGTAGAACACCGTGTTGCGATCATAATTGGCGTTCAAGCGGTTGTTGCCCGGGCCAAGGATGTTGGCGCGGAAGAAGGTCGAGGAACCGGCAAGGTCGCGGTAGTTGACGGCAGCAAGGATGCTCGTCCGCTCGGTCGGGGTGAACAGCAGCTGGCCGCGCACCGCGATATCGGTATAGCCGCCCAGCACATTGTCGCGGCCGGTAAAGCCGTTGTCGATCCACTCGCCGCGCTTCTGGAGCTGTGCCGAGGCACGGAAGGCCAGCACGTCCTTGGCAATCGAACCGCCCACCGCGCCGTTGAGGCCGATGGTATCGAGGCTGCCGAACGAAAGCGACGCGGCTACCGAGGTATCGTGGCTGGGCTTGATCGATTCGATCTTCACGATGCCGGCCGGGGTGTTGCGGCCAAACAGCGTGCCCTGCGGCCCGCGCAGCACTTCGACGCGCTGGACATCGAAGATCGGGAAGCTCTTGAGCGTGACGTTTTCCATCACGACATCATCGAGGATCACCGAAACCGGCTGCGATGCGGCCAGATCGAAATCGGTGTTGCCAAGGCCGCGGATGTAGAAGCGCGGCGCAACGCGGCCGTTCGAGCTTTCGACATTGAGGCCGGGCGCGGTGCCTGCGAGCGCAGTGATATCGGCAGTGCCGCTGAAGATCGCACCGACCCGTTCGGCATCAAGGATATCGGCCGAAACGGCCACGTCCTGAAGGTTTTCCTCCCGGCGGTTGGCGGTAACGATGATGGTGGCAAGCTGGCCATCGGCCTCGCTTGCGCCAGCATTGTCCTGCGCTGCGGCAGGTGCGGCAAAACCAAAGGCGGCAGCAGCAAGCACGGTGGAACCGGCCCATGCGGCACGGAAGGCGGAGAAGCGGTGAGACATCGGACTACCCCTTTTCGATATTGGCGTTGATATTGGCTGGAGAGCGGGTGCGGGGCGGGCAGTGACATTTCTGCACGATTCGCGCGAGGATCGCGGCGCTGATTGTTGCGCGAAGGCGACGCTTTTCTGCAAAACCCTGCATAGTTGTGGCAACTGGGTTACAATCATGGATAAGGTATGACGCGATTGTGACACGCAGCCGCGCCTATCGGCCGTGCAGAAGCGCCATCAGCGCGATTGCGCCAGCGCCCCGGCACGCTATAGCGGCGCGCAACACGGGCCCGGCACCGGGCCAGCCAAACTACGGAGCATCAGGCCATGCAAGTGCGCGTCCTCGTCAGGTTGAAGCCCGGTGTGCTCGATCCGCAGGGCCGTGCGGTGCACCATGCGCTCGAAGGCCTGGGGTTCGAAGGCGTGTCCGATGTCCGCGTGGGCCGGCTGATCGAACTCGATCTGGCCGATGGCACCGATGAAGCAACGATCCGGCAGATGTGCGAAAAGCTGCTCGCCAACACGGTGATCGAAAGCTTCTCGATCGAAGGCGCGGCGTAATGGCATACCGGGCGGCGGTCATCACCTTCCCCGGCTCCAACTGCGACCGGGACATGGCAACGGCGCTGGAGGCGGTTTCGGGCGCGCCGGCGATCAGGGTATGGCACGGCGATGCCGAACTTCCCGAAAGGCTTGATCTGATCGCCCTGCCCGGCGGCTTTTCCTATGGCGATTACCTGCGTTCAGGCGCGATGGCGGCCACCAGCCCGATCATGCGTGCGGTTGTTGCCGCAGCCGAGCGCGGCGTTGCGGTGCTGGGCGTGTGCAATGGCTTTCAGGTGCTCACCGAAGCGCGGCTGCTGCCGGGCGCACTGCTGCGCAATGCCGGCCAGCGGTTCATCTGCCGCACCGTGGCACTCACGGTCGAAAACACCGCATCGCCCTTCACCGCCGGTTATGCGCACGGAGAGACGATCCGCATTCCTGTTGCCCACCATGATGGCAATTACTACGCCGATGCCGAAACGCTCGACCGGCTTGAAGGCGAAGGCCGCGTGGCGTTCCGCTATGCCGAAGCCGTCAACGGATCGGCCCGCGATATCGCCGGGGTGGTCAGCGCCAATGGCCGCGTGCTGGGCATGATGCCGCACCCGGAACGCGCAATTGAACCTGCCGCGCACCCCTCGCTTGGCGGCGCGGATGGCCGGCGGTTGTTCGAAAACGTGCTGGCAAGCCTCGCTGCCGCCTGAGCCTTGAAGGCCCGCCTCAGGCGCGCAGTTCCCGGCCCATGCGAAACAGGCTGCTTGCATCCTTGGCGGTCATCGGGCGGCCGAAGTAGAAACCCTGGATCTTGTCGCAGCCCAGCTTGCGGATCAGTTCTGCCTCGGGGCCCGTTTCCACACCTTCGGCGGTGGTGGTCATTTGCAGGCTCTTGGCCATGGCGACCACGGCGTTGATGATGGCAAGGCTTTCCGCGCTGCCTTGCGCTGCGCCCTGCACAAAGGTGCGATCGACCTTGATGGTCGAAAACTTCAGCTTCCTGAGATAGCCGAGCGAGGAATAGCCTGTCCCGAAATCATCGAGCGCGACCGAACAGCCGAGGGCCATCACCTGTTCCAGCGCATTGCGGGCAACGCTCGCATCGCGCAGGAAGATGCTCTCGGTCACTTCGATTTCCAGGCGCTCGGGGCGCAGGCCAGAGGCTGCCAAGGCCTGCACCACTTCATCATGGAAGCCCGGCTCAAGCAGCTGTTCGGGCGAGACGTTGACGTTGACCTTGACGTGTTCGGGCCAGTTGCGCGCCTCTTCGCAGGCCTTGCGCATCACCCACTGGCCGATCGGCACGATCAGGCGGGTGTCTTCGGCCAGCGGGATGAACTTGCCGGGGCTGACAAAGCCGTGTTCGGCGCTGTTCCAGCGGATCAGCGCCTCGAAGCTGACCACGCTTTCGCTGTGGGCATCGACCACGGGCTGATAGTGCAGAACCATCTCATCGCGCCCCAGCGCCTTGCGCAGCGCCACTTCAAGCTGGCGGCGTTCTTCGGCGGTGGCGTGAAGTTCGGGTTCGAACCGGCAATGTTCGCCCCCGCCCATGTCCTTGGCGCGGTAGAGCGCAAGGTCGGCATTGCGCATCATTTCCTCAACGCTCGCCCCATCGCGCGGGCCTTCAGCCGAACCGACGCTGGCGCCGACATAAAGCGTGTGGTGATCGACCTGATAGGGCTCCGACAGGCGATGGATCACCCGCAGCGCCAGATCGCGCACCGTGCCCGATTGACTGGCGTCGCGGATCACGATCGCAAATTCATCGCCCCCAAGCCGGCCGACCATCTGGTTTTCACCCATCAGCGATTGCAGCCGCGCCGAAACCTGCGCCAGCAGCTTGTCGCCGGTCATGTGGCCGAGCGAATCGTTGACCGCCTTGAAGCGATCAAGATCCACCATCAGCATCGCGCAGCGCGTGCGCCACTGCACCGCATAGCGCAGCGCCTCACCCAGCGCCTCGGTCAGCTGCAAACGGTTGGGCAGCTGGGTAAGCGTATCGTAGCGCGCGAGATAGGCGATCTTTTCGGATGATTTGCGCTGTTCGGTGACGTCCGAACCAACCCCGCGGAAACCCGTGAAGCGCCCCTGTTCATCGCGCATCGGCGTGCCGGAAAGCTCCCACCAGCGTTCCTCGCCAAGGATGGATACCTGCACCAGCATGTTCGAGAAATTCTCGCGGTTCTTGAGCCGCTCGGCCAGATCGTGGAGGCTCGGCGGGAACTGGCCGCTTGACCAGCGGCTGCCCGCGATCATTTCGAGCAGGGGCTTGCCTTCGACTTCGCCCTGCGGCTGACCAAGCGCGAAGGCAAAGCGCGGGGAGACGGCACGCAGGCGGCGTGCGGTATCGACTTCCCACAGCCAATCGGCCTCGTTCTCCTCGAACTCGCGCAGCAGCAACGAGACGACCTCCTCCTTTTCGGCCAGCGCCGCTTCGGCAAGGCGGGCTTTCACAAAGGTGGTGCGCACCTCGATGGTGGCGACAAGACAGGCGATCGTGAACAGGATCGCGCCGCCCATGGCCTGCCACTGCCCATCCAGTCCCAGCGCGGCAATCGCCCCTGTGCCGACAATGCCGATATAGATCAGCACGCTCAGCGGGCTGGTTGAAAAGACAAAGGTGGATGAGGCCATCAGCGCCATGGCGATCAGCACCAGAGCCTGTTGCTGCTCGCCGCCGGAAAGCCAGGGGAAGATCAGCAAGGCCGAAGCCCAGCACCCGGCGAGCGCGGCTGAATTGAGGCTTTGCCGCCGCTCCAGCGTCGCCGGGCCGAGCCTGGGGCCGGTTTCCACCAGCAGCATATCGGTCTGGCGCGAATGATAGAGCAGATAGGCCAGCGCACAGGCCCACGGCCCCACCACCAACAGGCCGATCAGCGGGGCAAAAATCGCCGCGGCAAAGGCAGCGACCAGCGCATTGGCAAGCATCCGGTTGCGGCTGGCCCTGGCCAGATCGGTGTGCTCATCGCCCCGCAGACGCATCGGATCGAAGGCAGGATTGCGCGTCAATCCAAGCACATCGGATAGCGGCAGCACGCCTGTTGGCTGCGGTTGCGAAGGAGGAAGCCGTTTGCTCACGGCTCATGCCTTAACCGCGAATAGTTATGTCCCGGTAAAGCTCCGAGGGAAAACAGCGCCGAGCAATGGTTAAAATGCGGGACCGGTAAGCAGGCCCCGCAACGCCTATTCGACCGTCACAGACTTGGCCAGATTGCGCGGCTGATCGACAT
>JAGKSZ010000106.1 GCA_018991295.1 Porphyrobacter sp.
CCATCGCCGGCCAGACCGCGCCTGCGCCGGGAATCACGATCATCAAGGGCGGGATCGACATCAAGACCCATGATGTGAAGATCCAGCACATCCGCGTGCTGACCGGAGCCGATGGCCAACCCAAGCGCAGCGGATGGGAGGCTGATGCCCTGTCCACTGTCCGTGCGGCGCGGGTCGTGATCGAAAACTGCACTTTCCTGTGGGGCATCGACGAGAACATGTCCGCCTCTGGCCCGCGCTTCACCGGCTCAACCGTAGAGGAATGGCGCGCTGGCACCAGCCGGGACATTGTCTTCCGGCTGAACCTTGCCGCCGAGGGGCTTGCGGATTCCAGCCACCCCAAGGGCGAACATTCCAAGGGCTCGCTGGTCCATGACAATGCCACCGGCATCGTTTTCGATCGTAACATCTGGGCGCATAATGTCGAGCGCAGCCCGCTGGTTAAGGGCGGAGCGCAGGTGCTGATGATCAACAACCTGATCTACAATCCGCAACGCCGAGCGGTGCATTACAACCTTATGGACCTCGAATGGGCCGGTCAGCCGCATGTCACCGGGCAGATCACCGCCGTGGGCAATGTCATGCGCGGCGGGAATGACACCGATGCGGGGCTGCCGTTCCTGATGCTTGGCGGGGTCGGGGATCTGGCCTTTTACGGACGCGACAATCTCGCCATCGATCGGCTTGGCAATCCGCTGCCGATGTTCGGTCGTTACGGGAAGACGCAGGCCAAGCTGATCGAGGCGGACACGCCGCTGGCGAGCCTGGAGGGCTATCGCATCCTGCCGGCCGAAGAGGTTGAGACCACGCTGCTTGCTACGGCCGGCGCGCGGCCCTGGGACAGGGGCAGCGAGGAATTGCGGGTCTTGTTCTTCATTGCTGAAGGTCGCGGCCAAATCATTGATGATGAGAGCGAAGTTGGCGGCTATCCGGTCGTCGCACCTTCCTCTGCACCCTTTGACGAGGCCGCTTGGGACCTGACCACCATGTCCCCGAAATCAGGGCTCTATCCGGGACAGAAGCCCGGCACGCAGGAGCATCTTTCCCCGCGTGATCGCCAGATGCGGGCCGGCGCGAAATGATTGTCCCCGCGCTTGCCGCACTGCTGCTGGCAGGCGAGGCGGCGCCGCCTGCGCCGCCCGCGATGGTGGTGATCCGCCCGGAAGACGTCCGCCGCGAGGAACCTCCGCCCCATGGCGCGATCGGGATGAGCACCGCTTATCGCATTTCGGATGCTGTCCCGGCCCCCCGCGCCATGGAATTCCGCCGCCGCGTGCTTCACCCCGGTGCCGCAATCGGCACGCATCCCATTGATCATGAAGAGGTTTATTACGTCCTCTCAGGCCGCGGCGAGGTGGTTTCGGACGGCACTGCAGCGGTGCTGGAACCCGGCATGGCGGCCTATCTGCGGCGCGGCGCAGTTGTCGGAATCCGGCAATTGGGCGAAGAACCGCTCGATCTGATTATCAGCTACCCCAACAACTAGGTGCCCGGCTGGACATAGGGCACGCGGGCAAACAATTCGCGCTCCCAAGCCCTTGGATTATCGACAACTTCACTGACAGTATCGAACACCATCGTTGCCCGCCGTTCGAGAGTGTAGGCTGGCCAGCCCGGATCGCCGGTCCGCGCAAAGCGGGCGAAGCAATCCAACATTGTGGCACTCATCCGGGCGCGTGCCGGACTTAGCGCGGCGGTGGTGCCGAAGACCAATCCGATGTCGTCAGTGTGCTGAGCATTCTCAAAATTCAGCTGATAAACGAACGTGTTACCCCTACCGCCTCGCGCCCGCGCCTCGGCCTCTTCGATCTGCCCACGCCAGCTGCGTGCCGGGGTCACGATCCGGTGGAACAGTTCGACCGGTGACGCCTCGGGATAATGGCGGCGGAACTCGGCCACCACCCAGCCCGGCTCCAGATCGACCCGCATTTCCGGCCCAATCCGTTCCGCCAGATTGCCAAAGTCCAGCCCTTTCAGCACCTTGCCATCCGCCGGATAGAAGGCCCGGGTCTCTGCCACGGTGTTCCCCAGCAGCATCGGTATCTCGGCCGATTGGGCAGGCGCATCGGGCCAGAAGGGATGGCGGTGGAGGTGCCGCATATCAACCACCGGTCCGAAATAAACCCGCCCGCCCAGCACCGGATCCTCTGCAAAAAGCGCATCCAGCAGGGCAGCAACGGGCACCCTGGCAGGGGTCTGGAGGGGGTCTGGCGGGGTCTGGAGCGGGTCTGGCCCACCCCTGAGACGGGTCAAAAACGCCTCTGCCCGCCGCCCCGCATTGCGCGGACCGGAGGCGGTCACCTGCTGACCGCTCATGGTAATTGCCTTGTGAAACAGTCCCTTGGCGGCAGGCATCGCCATCAAGGTGGCGATCTTGGCACCCCCGCCGGACTGCCCGAACAGCGTGACATTGGCCGGATTCCCGCCAAAATCCGCAATATTGGCCTGCACCCATTCCAGCGCGCAGATCAGATCAAGCTGCCCGGCGTTCCCGCTGTCGGGGAAGGCATCGGGCATATAGAGATAGCCCAGCGCGTTCAGCCGGTGGTTGACGGTCACCACCACCACCTGCCCCCGCGCCGCCAGCATTGCCCCGTCATTCAGGGGGTCGGTCACCGAGCCGGTCATGTAGGCCCCGCCGTGAAAATAGACCATCACCGGCAGGCCGCCTGCCCCTGATGGCGGAGTCCACACGTTTAGGAAAAGACAATCTTCCGATTGCGGCTGATAGGCACGGCCCGCTTGCGGACAGGCGGGGCCAAAGCCGGGCGCCTGTTCGGCCATCGCAGCGCGCGAGACCACCGGCACCGGCGCGCTGAACCGCGCTGCGCGGGCATAGCGGATGCCGGCAAAGCGATGCGCCAGCACCCTTCCGGAGGCCGCCGGATCATCGACAAAGCTGCCGATATAGTGCCCGGAGGCGCTGCGCACTTCGGGCAGGCGGATCACCGTGCCCCGCCCCGGCACCGCCACCGCGCCAATCGCAGCCGCGCCGCCTGCCAGCACGGCGCGGCGGGAAAAACCCTCAGCGACGGACATCGCCCGCGCCCGCGCTGAAGCCATCCAGCATCGCCCGGCTTACCGGACACATATCGCCCGCAATGGAATGCTTGAGCGCGGCGAGCGCAAGCCCACGCTGGGCCATCGCCTCCAGACCGGCGTCCGCCAGCCAGCCATCAATCACGCCTGCGGCAAAGGCATCGCCGGTGCCGATCCGATCGACGATGCCGCTGACGTCAATCTCTTCGGTCTGATAATGCCCCGCCCGGCTGTCCACCCGCGCGGCGATGCGGTGGTGATCGCTGTTCACCAATTGCCGGGCGGTCGAGGCGATCAGTTCCAGCCTCGGGAAGGCGGCAAATGCGGCCTCGGCCGCCTCGCGCCGCCGCCGGGCACCGTCGCCCGAAAATGGCCGGCCCAGCAGCAGTGAAATGTCGCGGTGGTTGCCGATCAGGATGGTGGCATCGGCCACCAACTCGCGCAAGGTTGCGGCCGGATCGCTGTCCCATGCCGACCACAGCTGCGCACGGTAATTGCCATCGAAACAGATCGGCACGCCGATGCTGCGCGCCGCATCGTGGGCCGCACGCGCCAGCGCCACGCCGCCGGGGCCAAGCGCGGGGGTGATGCCGCCGCAATGCAGCAGCCGCGCACCTTCCAGCGCGCCTGCGAAATCGATGGCTTGCGGTGCAGCGCAGGCAAAGGCGCTGCCAGCGCGATCATAGGTGATGGCAGAAGGCCGAGCGCCGCTGCCGCTTTCGAGGAAATAGAGCCCCATGCGCCCACCTGTGCGCGCCACGTGGCCTGCATCCACCCCGCAGGCGCGAAGCGCAGCGAGCGCCCGCTCGCCCAGCGGATTATCCGGCACCACCGAGGCAAAACGCACATCATGGCCAAGGCTCGCCAGCGCCGAGGCGACGTTCGCCTCTGCCCCGCCGACAACCAGATCGAGCGCGTTCGCCTGCACCAGCATCCCGTTGCCGGGCGGGGTGAGGCGCAGCAGGATCTCGCCAAAGCAGGTTACGGGATTGGTCATCCGGTTCCTCATCCCCTCACCGTTCGGCCTGAGCTTGTAGAAGGGCCGCTTTTCTTTGGTTCGTGTCCAAGGTGGAAATGAAGGACGGTCCTTCGACAAGCTCAGGACGAACGGTGTGTAAAAGCAAGATTACCGCGCCAGCCAGCCGCCATCGACCGCGAGGATGTGTCCTGTCACATAGTCCGAGGCCGGCGAGGCGAGGAACACGGCGGCGCCTGCGATATCTTCCGGGCGGCCCCAGCGGCCTGCGGGGATGCGTTCGGTGATCTGGCGGTTGCGGACCTCGTCGGCTTGCAGCGCGGCGGTGTTATTGGTGGTTATATAGCCCGGCGCGATGGCATTGACCTGCACGCCCTTGGGCGCAAGTTCGTTGGCCATCGCCTTGGTCAGCCCGGCAACGCCCGATTTGGCCGCGGTGTAGCTTGGCACGCGGATGCCGCCCTGAAAGCTGAGGAGTGAGGCAATGTTGATGATCTTGCCAGCACCCTGCGCCGCCATCACCCCGGCGGCGGCCTGACTGAGGAAGAACAGGGTTTTGAGGTTGGTGTCGATCACCGCGTCCCAATCTTCCTCGGTGAAATCGGCCAGATCATTGCGGCGGATGATCCCGGCATTGTTGACAAGGATATCAAGCCCGCCGAGCATCGAGGCAGCCTCGTCTACCAGCCCCCTGACCGGTGCGATCGAGGCAAGGTCAGCGCGCAGATCGATGGCCTTGCGTCCGGCCTGTGCGATCAGAGCCAGCGTTTCATCGGGCGCGCTGCGTCCGGCCAGCGCCACATCCGCGCCCGCCTGCGCCAGGGCAACAGCAATCGCCTGCCCGATCCCGGTATTGGCCCCGGTCACCAGCGCGCGCTTGCCGGTCAGGTCGAAGGAAATTGCCATGCCAGCGCCCCCTTACAGCGCCTTGAGATAGGCAGCGATGCCTTCGTGCTGGCAGTTGGGGTAGAACAGGTCGGCAAACCGCTCGCCCGCGATTGCCGCGCGCAGCAGGTCCTGATCGACATTGTGCAGCACGGTCAGCATATCGTGGCAGCTGGCCGCCTTGAGATCCGCCAGCTTGCCGCGATTGGTGGCCATGATCGCGGCGCGTTCCTTGGGATAGCCTGCGCCGGGCTCGCCTTCGAAGAGCTTGCGGTAGCAATCCTGAAGGTTCAGCTCCGCCGCCCAGCCAAAGCCCTTGGCATAGGGCATGGAGACGGCGTTGCCCGCGTTGATCTGGCTGAACAGGAAAGCATCGGTCGGGTCGATCACAAGGCCGCAGAACACGCCGGGCATGGCATTGCAGGCGAGCATCGATCCCATGCCGGTGCCGCACCCGGTGACGACGAAATCGGCAGCCCCGGAGTTCAGCAGGATGCCGGTCAGCAGCCCGTTCATGACATAGGTGAGCGAGGCTGTGTCCTCGGCCGAATACATCCCGTAATTGAACACCTGATGCCCCAGCGGCTCGGCCACGGCGGTCAGCGCGTCATGGATGACGGGGTTCTTGGCGGCCTGGCTGTTTTCGGTGATGAGGGCGATTTTCATGGCTGTGTCCTGCATTTGGGAAACCGGTGTCATGATGCTGTGTAGCCGCAAACCGCTGCGGCTTTCAAGTCTCGCATTATCAGGCTTTGGGAGCAGCGACGGACTGGCGCTTCACCAGTTGCGCAGGAAAGCGCGATTGGCTGGCGGATTTGTCGCCCGGCGCGATCAGCTTCAATGCGGCGGCGCGGCCCATTTCGCGCACCGGCCAGCCCACGGTGGTCATCGGCGGCCAGATATGGGCCGCGATCGGGGAATCATCGAAGCCGATGATCGACAGGTCATCAGGCACGCGCAAATTGCGCTGGCGGGCGGCGTGAAAGGCGCCTGAGGCCATCTCGTCATTGCTGGCGAAGATTGCGGTGGGACGAGTGGGGGCATCGAGCAATTGTCCGGCACCCGCCAGCCCGGATTCGAAGCGATAATTGCCCTGCGCGCGCGCTTCGGGCGGCACATCGAGCCCGTGGGCCTGCATCGCGGCGAGGAACCCCTCGCGCCGTTCGAAGGCCGAACGGAAGCCCTCCGGCCCCTCGATCAGTGCGATCCGGCGATGGCCGAGCGCAATCAGGTGATCGACCGCCGCCTCAACCATCTCGCGGTCGTTGGAGGCGACCATGTGATCGGCATCGTCCAGCATCGCAGAACCCATCCGCACATAGCCGCAGCCCATTTCAAGGCACAGCTGGGCCAGCGCGTCATTCTCGGAAATCGGCGGCAGGATCAGCACGCCGTAAAGCCGCTGCTGTTCGAGGAAGCGGCGGATGTCATCGAGCATCGTGGGCGAATGGCGATCGACCGGGCGCACCACCAGCGCGAATTCGGTGTCGCGGATCGCATCGAGCACGCCTTCCTGCACCTTCAGCACGGTCTGCGCGTTGGGGTTGTCGTGCAGCAGCCCGAGCAGGAAATTGCGCCGCAGCGCCAGCGCGCGGGCCTGCGGGTTGGGGACATAGCCGAGCTGCCCGATCACCGCCTCAACCTTGGTGCGGGTGTCCTCGCTGAGCAGCGCCGAGCGGTTGATCACCCGGCTCACGGTCTTCTTCGAGACCCCGGCAAGGCGTGCCACATCGTTGATCGTCGGGTTCTTGCCGGATTTGGCCATCGGTGCCTTCGCTGGTCTGGGCAGGTCTGCTCAGCCCCCTTCTAATCGCCAATCGCGCGATTGCAAAAGGGCCGCCGACCCTGCTGCCGGGTTCGTGAAAGAAAGCTTTTGACACCGGTTTCCTTTTTCGCCAAGGCTGCGCGTCGTGGGGCACGTGGACGAGAGGAAAAAGGTGCAATCCGAAGTGCGCGATATCGCCGGCGCATTCGTCGCGGCTCGCCGCAGCGGCGCGGCAATCCGCGAATTTCCGGGGACGCGCCCACGCGATCTGGCCAGCGCCTATGCCATTCAGGACTGCGCGCTTTCGCTGTGGGACCGGGCGGTCGGCGGGTGGAAGGTGGGCCGCATCAACCCGCCGGGCGACGCCCTGCTCGGCGCGGACCGGCTGGTCGGCCCGGCGTTCCGCGACACGATCCACACCGTCTCCCGGCAGCCGCGCGAATTTGGCGTCTTCCACGGCGGGTTCGCCGCTGCCGAGGCCGAATTCATGCTCCGCCTTGCCCCGCGCGATGCGCCCCTGCCCACCACACCGCAAGAAGCGATGGACTGGGTGGACGAGGTGCGCATCGGCATCGAAATCGCCTCATCGCCCTATGCCCGCATCAATGCCGACGGGCCGTGCGTGACCATTTCCGATCACGGCAACAATGCCGGATTGCTGCTGGGCCCCGCCGTGCCGCGCGCGCAGTGGGACCGGCTTGACGAGATCGAGGTGGCCCTCGCCATTGACGCAGAAACGGTTGGCCGGGCGACGACCGCAACCATGCTTGACGGCCCCTTTGGTGCAGCGCGGTTCCTGATCGCCAACCTTGCCAGCCGCGGCATCGCGCTGGAGGCTGGCTGGTGGATTTCCAGCGGCGCCATCACGGGCGTGCATCCGGTGAGCCCCGGCAGCACGGTCACCGCAGGCTTTGCCGGGCTGGGCAGCGTCGTGGCCGTGATCGTCTAGGCCAATTGCGCCCGTTCAGCGGAAATTGCGCGGACGGATGTCATATTTCGCCAGCTTGTCGTAGATCGTCTTGCGCGGCGTCTTGAGCGCCTCCTGCAAGCGCGCCACATCTCCGCCGCAGGCGCGCAGGCCATCTTCCAGCACGGCACGTTCGAAATCCGCGACAATCTGCTGGAGCGAGCGTTCCCCGGTCAGCGAACCCGCCAGCGGTGTGCCGGTATCGGCCAGCCCCAGCACAAAGGCGCGGGCATAGCCGCTCAATTCATGGAGATTGCCCGGCCAGTCATGCGTCTGCACATGGCGCCACGCCGCCTCCCCGATCAGCGGCGCAGGCAGATCGAGCGCGCGGGCGTGCCGTGCCACGAACAGGCGGAAGATTTCCGGCAGGTCCTCGCGTCGCTCGCCAAGCGGGGGAAAGGCAACCTGCACCGCGCCCAGCCGCCGCCACAGGGGATCGCGTGCGTCCTCATCGCCCAGCCGTGCGATGATGATGCGCAGGTTCAGCCGCCGCGGGCTGGCAGCGCCCAGCGGAAACACCTGCCGCGTCTCGATCAGCGCCAGCAGCCGCGCAGTCAGCGCCTCGCTGGCGGCGGCGATTTCATCAAGGAACAGCGTGCCGCCATTGGCACGTTCGATCAGGCCAGTGCGCGAAAGCCCAACGCTGCCGCCTGTGCTCTTTGGCGCCGGATCGCGCCCGAACAGCAGCAGTTCGGCATCCTCATGCGCCAGCACCCCGGCATCCACCGCCACAAACGGCCGCCCCCGGCGCGGCCCAAGATCATGGATGGCGCGGGCGGCATGGCTTTTGCCGGTGCCGTGGGGGCCGGTCAGCACCACATCGATCTCGGATCGGGCCACACCTTCGATCACCGAACGCAGCCGTTCAGCCACGGGCGAGGTGCCGGGGATCGCCCCGCGCACGCCGCGCCCCGCCTCCTCGCGCAGCATCCGGTTTTCCAGCGCCAGCGCGCGCCGGGTGGCAGCAGCGCGCAGGGCGCGGATCAGATCTGCCGAGGCATAGGGCTTGGTGAGGAAATCAGCCGCCCCGTTCTTCATCGCCTCCACCGCCATGGCGATATCGCCGTGGCCCGTCACAAGGATCACCGGCAGATCGGGATCAATGGCGCGCAGCTGGGCAAAGAAGGCAATCCCGTCCATTCCCGGCATCCGCACATCGCTGACCACCACACCGGGGTAATCGGCCGTCAGCCAGCCGAGCGCGGCGCGGGCATCGGGAAAGGCGGTCACCTCTGCCCCTTCAAGGGTCAGCGCCTGCATGGTCGCATCGCGCAAGGGCAGATCATCTTCGACCAGGGCAACTTGCAGCGGCAAGGTGGGGGCAGGCACGGTCATGCGGCAGGCATGATCATGATGAAGCGCGCACCTGAAGGCGTGTCCTCGTGGATGAGATCGCCGCCAAGCTGGCGCATGATATCCTGCGCAATTGCAAGGCCAAGGCCGATACCATCCGTCTTTGACGTGACAAAGGGCTGGAACAGCGTGTCGCGCAAGGGCGCAGGCACGCCGGAGCCATTATCGGTCACCGCAAGGCGCACGGTCCGGGCATCGCTTGCCACCTCCAGCACGATCGCCCCGCCCTGCCCACCGCAGGCCTGCACCGCGTTCTGGAGCAGGTTCACCAGCACCTGTTCGAGCTGCACATGGCGCGCGCGCACCGTGGCGGCGGCGGCCTCGGCGGCGGGCAGGGTGAGGGCAATGTTCTGCTGGCGGAGCTGATCGCGCAGCAGCAGCAGCGAGCCGTCGATCACTTCGGCCAGCCGGATATTGCGCGGCTCCTCGGCAGAACGGCGGCTGAAGTGGAGCTGTTCTTCGGTGATCTCGCCAATGCGCGCGGCAAGCCCTGCGATCTTGGCGAAATTGCCTGCGGCTTCATCGGCGCGAGCGGAGGCCAGCAGGCGCTCACCGGTTTCGGCATAGACCCGCATCGCGGCCAGCGGCTGGCGGATTTCGTGGCCCAGCCCGGCGGTGATCTGGCCGAGCGTGGCAAGGCGGTTGGCCTGACGCAGCTGTTCGCGCAATTGCGCGGTCTGGGCCTCGATTTCGGCGGCGGCGCGGGCCTGCCGCTGACGGCGCCACATCCATGCCCCCGCCCCCGCCAGCGCCAGCAGCGCCAGCGCCGCGACCCCGGCCAGCCGGGCATTGGCGAGCGCCACCGAAAGCCGCGCACTGGGATCGGCCAGCAGGTGCAGTTCCCATCCGGCAGGCGCGATCGGCTGGATCTTCTCGATCATCCGCACCGGTTGCCCGGCCCGGCCACCGCCGGGCAGTTCCAGCGGCTTGGGATTGGCAATGCCGAAGCGCATCGCATCGCGCCGGGGATCGCGCTGCAGGTCGGCAGGGCCATCCTGCTGCGCCACAGACCGGAACCGCCATGCCGGATTGCTGGCCAGCAGCACGATGCCCTGCCGGTCGGTCACGAACACCATGTCCCGCGCATCGCGCCATTTGGCCTCAAGGCTGTCAAATTCGACCTTGACCGCCACCACTCCCAGCGGCGCGCCT
This sequence comes from Porphyrobacter sp., assembly GCA_018991295.1. GTDB lineage: Bacteria > Pseudomonadota > Alphaproteobacteria > Sphingomonadales > Sphingomonadaceae > Erythrobacter. The sequence goes on from JAGKSZ010000106.1 coordinate 10,138, forward strand.
TCGGGGCCAACGCGTTCGGCAAGATAGAGCCCGGGGCGGCGGCTGACCGTGCCCAGCGCGAATTCGGTGCCGGTGCCCTCGCGCATTGCATCGGCGAAGTAATCGCGGAAGCGGTAGTTGGAGCCGATGAAGCTGTCGGGCCGGTCCCAGTTGCTTGCCGCCAGCGTCTGCCCGCGCGCGTCCATCAGGTAGATCGCCGCCGCCCGCGTCTGCTGCGCCAGCGCCGCCAGCCGGCGGTTGAGCAGATCGCGCTGGGCGGCGCTGCCACCAAGCAGTTCGGCCACATCCGGGTCTGCCGCCAGCACACGCGGGACAAGGGTGAACTTGTTGAGCTCGCTCTCCAGCCCGGCGGCAAGGATTGCGGCCTGCCCTTCGGCGGCGGTGCGCGTGTCCTCCAGCGCCTGCACCCGCACTGCGCGGTCAAGCACCAGCATTGCGAGCCCGGCCAGCAGCAGCACGGCAACCGCCGCGACACTTGCCAGATACCAGCGGCTCAGCCTGCCCTGCACTGGTCGCGCTCCTCCTCCTGCCCTCCGATAGGGACTTGTGCGGATTTCCGCACTCGCTGCAAGAAATTTGTGCGGATTTCCGCAAGGAATGTCTGCGATATCTTGGCAAGCCTCTGATTTAACGAAACTCCCTGTTTCGCCCCACGCCGCTTGCACCGCACGCCTTCACGCCCGATACTGCAACGTGGAGAGATTTGCACCGGGGAGAGCGGCGACCGATGGGTTCGCATACAGCCATGGCGACAGGCATACCGACCGAGGGGGCCGCCCCTGCGGCAAAGACGCCGTTGTACCGCCTGCTCTATGTGCAGGTGCTCACCGCAATTGCGCTCGGCGCTGCGGTAGGCCACCTCGCCCCTGAATTCGGCGCTGCGCTGAAGCCTCTGGGCGATGGCTTCATCAAGCTTGTGAAGATGATCATCGCGCCGGTGATCTTCGTGACGGTTGCCACTGGCATCGCCGGGATGCGCGATCTGAAGGCGGTGGGCAGTGTGGCCGGCAAGGCCTTCGCCTATTTCCTCACCTTCTCGACGCTGGCGCTGATCATCGGGCTGGTGGTGGCCAATGTCGTGCGCCCGGGCGAGGGGCTGAACATCGATCCGGCCACGCTCGATACTGCTGCGGTCGCGGATTATGCCAACAAGGCGGAGGCGACGAGCATCACCGGTTTCCTGCTCGGCATCATCCCCGAAACGCTGTTCAGCGCGGTGACGGACGGCCAGATCCTGCAGGTGCTGCTGGTTGCGATCCTGACAGGCGTCGCCATCGCCGCGACGCGCCCGGCGAGCGATCTTGTCACCGATGTGCTCGCCTCGTTCGGGCAGGTGGTGTTCAAGCTGGTGCACATGCTGATGAAGCTGGCGCCTATCGGCGCCTTCGGGGCGATGGCCTTTACCATCGGGGAGTTCGGCATCGGCAGCCTTGCCAACCTCGCCGCGCTGGTGGCGACCTTCTACCTCACCTCGCTCCTGTTCGTGCTGGTGGTGCTGGGGCTGGTCGGCTGGGCGGGCGGCTTTTCGATCTTCGCGCTGATCCGCTACCTGCGCGAGGAACTGCTGCTGGTGCTGGGCACCTCCTCATCAGAGGCCGCCCTGCCGAGCCTGATGGAGAAGATGGAAGCCGCCGGATGCCGCAAGGCGGTGGTCGGGCTGGTCGTGCCGACGGGCTATTCCTTCAACCTTGATGGCACCAATATCTACATGACACTGGCCGCGCTGTTCATCGCGCAGGCCGTGGGGGTGGAGCTTTCGATCGCGGAACAGCTGACGCTGGTGCTGGTCGCCATGATCAGTTCCAAGGGCGCGGCAGGCGTGACCGGATCGGGCTTCGTGATCCTTGCCGCCACGCTTTCGGTGGTGCCCGGCGTGCCGGTGGCGGGGATGGCGCTGATCCTCGGGATTGATCGCTTCATGTCCGAATGCCGCGCGCTCACCAATTTCATCGGCAATGCCGTGGCGACGATCATCGTGGCGCGGTGGGAAGGCGCGCTTGACCGTGACCGGCTGGCCGCCGCGCTGGCAGGCACGCCGCTGCCGTTGCCGCCTGAAGATATCGAACGCCACGAACGCAGTGGGCCGGTCAGCGAGGACATCGCCCAGGTGCTGGAACGCACGCCGTGAGCAACACGAAATTCCTGACAAAGCGAAAACACAAAACGAGGGGGAGATGATGATGAAAACGAAGCTCTTTACCAAACTGGCGCTGATGGGCGGGGCCAGCCTCATTGCCTCGACTGCTGCCTATGCGCAGGATGGCGATACCGATGCCGAAGCGCAGGCCGAGGAAGGCCCGCTGATCGAAGTGGTCGGCTCGCGCATTGCGGGGGCCAAGGTCAACGAGGCGCTTCCCGTCGTCGTCTTTCGGCAGGATCAACTCGACAACATCGCGGCGGGGAGCGGCGACGAGTTGATCCGCAACATCCCGCAAATGGGCGATGTGTCGTTCAACCCGAGCAACAACGCCCAGACCAGCAACGCGGCCCGCGGTGATGTGGGGTCGGTCGACCTGCGCTCGCTCGGCGTCGGCAATACGCTGGTGCTGCTCAATGGCCGCCGCGTTGTGGCCCACCCAACCAGTCAGGGGCTGTCGGACACGGGATCGGTCCCGGTCATCAGCTTCAATTTCAACGCCATTCCCACCACCGGCCTGCAACGGCTCGAAGTGCTGCTGGATGGCGGCGCGGCGCTGTATGGCTCGGACGCGGTCGCGGGCGTGGTCAACACCGTGCTCAAGGACAATTACGACGGCCTGCGCGCCTCGCTGCAATACGGCGGCGCTGAAAGCACCAGCCTGCGCGAATTTCAGGGCAACCTGATGTGGGGTAAGAATTTCGAGCGCGGCAACATTACTGTTTCGGCGGAATACACCCGGCGTCAGGCCCTGCGTGCGGAAGATCAGGAATTCACCGCCTCGGCTGACCTGCGATCGCTGTTCGCCAATGATCCCGATTTCGCCGGATTGCTGGGTTCCGATACCAGGGCAACCCGCGGGCCCTGGCCTGCCTTGCAGACCACCACGCAGGTTCGGCAGGCGACGGGGGTTGGAACGGCCACTCGCACGCTGACAACCGCCGCCGGTGCCTTCCACCTCCGGCCACTTGAGCTGAATGGCGCAAACCAGCCTTGTACCGTTCAGGTCTCAACCGGCCTTTGCCTTGTGAACACGACCCTGCCGACGACCGGCGTCTTTCGCGATCTGCGCTATGACACGGCCCGCGGCACCACCGTGCTGCCCGAACTCGACCGCTTCAATATCTTCGCCAATGGCCATTACGACCTGTCGGACAATCTCACGCTGTTCGGCGAATTCGGCTATTACCGCTCCGAGACGCTGCGCCTTCAGCCTGCGGTCATCAACCTCAACCGCATCTGGATCCCGGCGAGCAATTACTGGAACCCGTTCGGGGCGACCACCCTCCCCAACGGTCAGCCCAACCCCAACCGCCTGCCGGGTCTGACCAATGTTCCGGAAGCAGGCCTGCCCGTGTCGCTCACCAACTACCGCTTTGTCGATGCCGGGCCGCAGACGGTTGATGTGACCGGAACGCAGATGCGTGCGCTGATCGGTCTGAAGGGTGAAGCGATGGGCTTTACCTGGGATTCGGCCTTCGTCTATTCCGAAGCAGACGCCCGCGACAGTTCGTTTGCGGTGAAAAGCTCGCTGCTCCAGCAAAGCCTCGCGCTGGCGACGCCGGACGCCTACAATCCCTTCAACGGCGGGGGCCTTGATGATCCGTCTTTCGGGGATTGCACGCCCAGCTCGCAGGGGGCGCTCGACGCCATCGGCTTCCAGCTGGAGCGGCTTTCTCGCACCACGTTGGCGATGGGCGATTTCAGGGCATCGCGGCCTGATCTGTTCAGCCTGCCGGGCGGCGATGTCGGGATTGCCTTCGGCGCTGAAATCCGCCGCGAGACCCAGCGCGATGATCGCGATTCCGCGCTCGACGGTTCAAGCCCCTTTGTCGATGCCGTCACAGGTGCGGTCACGCCGAGCGATGCCGCCGCTGTCAGCGACAATCCGGACGCGGCGGGCCGCCGGACGGTTGCCGCAGCCTACCTGGAACTTGCCGTGCCGATCGTGTCGGAAGACATGAACATTCCGCTGGTGCGCAGCTTCAATCTGCAGCTGGCTGGGCGCTATGAACATTACAGCGATTTCGGCGGAGTGGCCCGTCCGAAAGTCGCCGCAGCTTGGGACGGGGTCGAAGGCTTCCGCCTGCGCGGCT
>JAGKSZ010000107.1 GCA_018991295.1 Porphyrobacter sp.
AACGCAGCCTCTGCCGCGTCGAACCCGGCGATGATGTCGGCTTCCCGCGCAACGTCCATCTGCACGGCGGCGGCAGCCGGCCCGATTCCGGCGGCGAGCGCGGCCAGCCGGTCCGCCCGCCGCGCACCCAGCGCGACCTGCGCGCCGCTTGCCGCAAGGATGCGCCCGAAGCGGGTGCCAAGCCCCGATGATGCGCCGGTGACGAGCGCGGTGCGCCCCGAAAGGTCGAAGGAGAAGTCTGCCATGCCTGCCTACTTAGCCGCAGGCAGCTCCCCGTTCACGTATTTCATCAGCGTTGTCTGGAAATGCCGCACGCGGCTGTCCTGATAGTGGCCCAGTTCCATCAGTCCGTCCTTCATCGCCTTCATGCCTTCCTGCACGTAAGGAAGGTTCGCCATGTCCTGATCGAACACATTGGCGAGCTGCGGGCCCATGATGTCGTTCGCCCAGGCGAAGGGCTGATCGTCCGGAATATAGGTCGGCGCGACCGCGCGGGGGCGTTCCTGCCCCTTGGGGGTGGGGAACAGCAGGCGGATTTCCATGATGCACCAGTCGGGCGTGTCGCCGGGCAGCCAGCGGTACACCAGCGTGGGCAGGAAGCCGATCCATGGCGAGAAATTGGGGAAGATGTTGTAGGTGAAATTGTCGAGGATTTCGGTGTCCGAGGCGTCCGAATAGTCATAGCCATATTGCTCGGCAAAGCCCTTGCGCCCGGCCTCGGCCAGCACCTTGCGGGCGGCCAGCGGATCGTCCGCCTGATAGCCTTCATCCGGCCCTTCGCTCGCTGAAAAGCGGCGGTTGGTGCGCGCATCCTGCCCGCCCGAAAACTCGTTCATCTTTTCGAGCACGTAGTCCGAATTCTTGCCCTTCACGTGCGGCGACAGGACGCCCGAAGGCGTGATGGCGCGGTTGAAGTGATCGCCGATATGATCGTACCGCGTGTTGGCATCGCCCAGAAAGGCGAGCAGCTGCGGGTGCGTGGTGATCGAGTGCCAGGCTTCCATGAAGGCTTCGGCTGTGGCCTTCCAGTTGGCCGGGATCTTCTTTTGCACCCACATGCCGGTGTAGCGATTGCCGAAATCATAGCGTTCGTAATGCGATGCCGCCGGGCCGAGCCAGGTCTTGAAATCGGGCAGGGCATGGTTCTCGGTGAGCATGACAAAGCCCTGCCACAGTTCGACGCGGGCCTGCGGCAGGTCCATGTCCTTGCCTTCGAGGTGCTTGAAGTCCCACGAACAGGGGATTTCCTTGAGGCTCCCATCATTGCGCCAGGTGAAGCCGTGGAACGGACAGCGCAGCTGCACCGAATTGCCGCTTTCGGTGCGCAGCTTGCGGCCGCGGTGGAGGCAGGCATTGTAGAACGCCTTCACGCTGCCATCCTTCTGGCGGATCAGCAGGAAGCTCTTGCCGGCGATATCGAACACCACGGTGTCGCCCGGATCTGGCATTTCATCCTCGCGTGCGGCGAACAGCCAGACATTGGGCCACATCTTTTCGCGTTCGAGGGCCGCGAATTCTTCCGAGATATAGGGCGCCACGGGGAGCGGATCATCGCCCATCTCGATCGTGGTTTCCTCGAACAGGTAATCGGGCGCGCGGCGGGTATCGCCGTGCAGCATGTCGGTATAGCTGATCCCCGGGCAACGATCGGCGCGGGCAACATCCTTGATTTCGTTCATCGGGCTTGTTCCGGTCCTCATCGGGGCAGGGCCCCGTCCCTCATCCTCGCACTTTGTGCAGTGTCTTGCAGAAGGAATATCACACAGCTTTGTCGCCGGGACACCCTATCGGATTGGAGAGGAACATGGGCCTTCGAGGGAAAATCGCAGCATTGGGCGAGATCATGCAGCTGGCCTATGTGCCGCAGGATTTCGACGCGGCGGTGAGGCACTGGACGCAAACGATGGGCGTCGGCCCGTTCTTCCTCATCGAAGGCATCCACCTTGAAGGCATGAAATATCGCGGCGAGCCGACCGATGCGGTGTTCGATCTGGCGCTGGCCTATTGGGGGGATATGCAGATCGAACTGATCCGGCCGAGGGACGATCACCCGTCGATCTATCGCGGCGAATATGGCTCCACCGGCAATGGCCTGCACCACGTGTGCATTCTGGTCGACGATATCGACCATGCGCGGGCCGTGTGCGAGGCGGAAGGGGCCGAAGTGGTGATCGAGGGCACCTTCGGCACCAGCCGGGCGATCTATGTCGATGCGGGCGGCGGGCCGGGGACGCTGGTGGAAATCCTCCAGCAGGCCAAGGACGGGCCGGACCTGTTCGGGATGATCAAGGCGGCGGGCGTGGGCTGGGATGGCTCGGAGCCGCTGAGGAAGTTGGGGTAGTGCGAGTATCCCCTCCCGCTTGCGGGAGGGGAGCGAGACTTGGTCGCGCAGCGGCCTAGTCGCAGCGGGGTGGGCCTGCGCCAGCGGCCACGTGCGAGGCCTTTGGCCTCGCCCCACCCCCAGCCCCTCCCGCAAGCGGGAGGGGGGATCTAGCTTCAGTCGCTCGCCCCCAGATACCCCAGCTGCCCGGCCTTGAAGATCGTCTGGGCGCGGTTGACGCTGTCCAGCTTCTCGCCTGCGCGGTGGATGTGATAGCGGATCGTGGCGTGTGACCGGTTGAGGATCATGCTGATTTCCTTGTCGGTCTTGCCGATCGCCGCCCAGCGCAGGCATTCCACTTCCCGCTTGGACAGCACGCAGTCCGAAGGGATGCGCCGCTTGGTGCGGTTGGCCTGCACGTAACCGGCCACAAAGCACCGCGTCACCATCGCAAACAGCGCGCCATATTCGGCAAACTCGGCCGACAGGTCTTCCTTGTCCTTGTCCATCGAGATGAAGCTTGATGCGCTGATCTGGCCGAAGGGCAGGTGCACCGGGATCACGATCGCCGCCTTGCACAGGCTGCGCTTTTCGAAATCATTGAGGTCGATTTCGGCCAGGTAATGGTTGCGCCAGCGGGTGTTGAAGCCCTTGGCATTGACCCAGAAGGGCTCGCTTTCATAGCGGCACGCGCGCGGCAGCGGCGAATGCAGGGCGAGGCGGTGATCCTCCCACCAGCGCGCCCCATCATCCAGCCAGCGGAAGATATCGGCGTTGAGGATCGTCCCATCGGCATCGACCATCGGTTCCTTCGACGAGATATCGTCGCACACGGCGATCTGCATCCCCCGCTCCTGCGCGATTCGCGCAAGCGCCACGGCGGCATCGTGGATGTCCTCCGGGCAGGTGATGGTCACGGATTCGAGCAATTGCTCAAGCGATTCGCGGCCTTGCGGCGTGCGCAACTCGACAACATTATGGGCCATTGTCAGCCTCGCTCCTCTCCATTGTTCTCCCGCCGGGGTAGCGTAACGCAATTTCCAGCGATGTCCCTCATCATTTACGTAGGGGAAGCGGGGCGCGGCAGGGGCTAGCGAAAATGACAAGGCTGGCGGCAGGCAGAAAGGCGAATGATGGCGTTTGCGGGTGCGAATTTCGGGGTTGTGCTGAAGGCGCTGGCAGGAGCGATCCCCGCAGAACGCCCCGCGCTGGTGCATGGGCTGCGCATTGTGAGCTGGGGCGAACTTGATGCGCTGACCGATCGAATCGCGGCAGGCCTTGCCGCCCGGGGCCTCAAGCCCGGAGACATCGCCGGGCAGATGCTGCGCAACACGCCCGATTACATGCTGGCCTATTTTGGCTGCGTGAAAGCGGGCGTGGTCCCGGTCAATGTGAACTACCACTACAAAAGCCGCGAACTGGCGGACATCTTCACGCGTTTCGGCCTGAAGGCGCTGTTCACGGAAAGCGATTTTGCCGATGTCGCGCGTGAGGCCATGCCCGAAGGCACGCTGACAGTGGATGTGAGCGGCGCGGATTGGGCCGCACTGTGCGATACGCCCCTTCCGCCGGGCTTTGCGGTGCATGATGATCCTGCCGCGCTGTTCCTGACCGCCACCGGCGGCACCACGGGGATGCCCAAGGCGGTGATGTGGCCGATGGATCAGGCCTGGGCCGCCTTCAATATCGGCGTGTGGCAGCGCCCGCCCGGCACCGCGCCGCTGGTGGCGGGATCTCTGGAGGAGCAGGTGGCCGAGGCGGCGGCGATCGGCCCCGATCATCCCGCCAGCACCTCGCCGCTGCTGCTGCTCAGCCCGCTGATGCACGGCGCGGGGCAGTTCACCGCGGTGATCCACTTGCTGAAAGGCGGCACGCTGGCGCTGCTGCCTGCGGCCAGGTTCGATGCCGATGCGGCGCTCGACGAGGTGCAGCGGATCGGCGCAAGGGGCATCTTCATCGTTGGGGACGCCTTTGCCCTGCCGCTGGCCGACCGGCTCGATGCGCGGGGTGATGGCGCCGAGGTGCTTGCCAGCCTCAGGAGCATCACCTCGTCAGGTGCGGTGTTCTCGCCCGCCCTCAAGCAGCGGCTGATCGGCCACCACCCATCGCTGATGATTGTCGATGCGCTGGGTTCCTCGGAAAGCTCGGGCACCGGCATCGTCATCACCACGGCGCAAGGCAGCAGCGGGGGCGGCAAGTTCCAGCCGCTTCCGGGCCGCGAGACCAGGCTGTTTGACGAGAACCTTCAGGAAATCCCCCCCGGCCACGAGGGCGTCGGCATTGTCGCACGCACCGGGCCGCTGCCCTTGGGATATCTGGGCGAGGATGAAAAGAACGCGGCGACCTTCCCCGTGATCGGCGGCAAACGCTGGCTGATGACCGGTGACCGTGCGCGCTGGGCGGCAGACGGCACGCTCGAATTCATCGGCCGGGACAATATGTGCATCAACACCGGCGGCGAAAAAGTCTTTCCCGAGGAGGTTGAGGCGGTGCTGCTCGGCCATCGGCAAGTGAAAGACGTGCGGGTGGTGAGCCTTCCGGACCCGCGCTTCGGGCGCAAGGTCGTGGCGGTGGTGCAGCGCGATGGCGCAGTCGATGAAGCGATGCTCGATGCCCATGCCCGCGCTGGCCTTGCCGGCTACAAGATCCCGCGCCGCTACATCCTCACCGACCGCTCACTGAGGCTCAACAACGGCAAGCCCGACTACAAGACCGCGCAAGCCATTGCGGAAGCCGCGGGGGGCTGATCGCGCCGATTGCGGCAGCGTGCCGAAGTGGTGCAGGGGCGATGCACACGATGATGCCGCGCCCGATAGGCCTTGCCACGCCTGTCGCCCCGGCATAGGCGGTTCTCATGCCGACAGCCGCCCATGCCGATGCCCGCCGCGCAGAGCTGTCCGGCCTGATCGCACGGGTCGCCCGTGGCGATCGCAAGGCGCTCGGCCTCGTTTATGATCGCACTTCGGCCAAGCTGTTCGGCGTGTGCCTGCGCATCACCCGCGACCGTGAAGCCGCCGAGGACGTTCTCCAGCAGGTCTACCTCAAGGTCTGGAACCGCGCCGGGCGCTTTGATCCCGAGCATGCCAGCCCGATCACCTGGCTGTGTGCCATTGCCCGCAATGCCTCGATCGACTGGATGCGCAAGCACGGCGGCCCCATGCCATCGGATGCAGCTGAGGACGAGCCCGGCGCGGCCGGGCTTGGCGCGGCGATGGAGGAAATGGCCGCAGGCGAGGAGCGCGCGCAGATTTTCGATTGCCTCGACAAGCTGCCGCCCAACCACCAGCAAGCGATCCGGCTCGCCTTTTTCGACGGTTTGAGCCATTCCGAACTGGCAAGCACCATGCGCTCGCCGCTTGGCACGACCAAAAGCTGGATCCGCAGGGGCTTGCTGCAACTTCGGGGGTGCCTGCAAGGTGACTAGCAAACTCACGCCCGAACAGGCCGCCATGGCCGCAGAATATGCCCTCGGCGTGCTGGAGGGCGAAGAACGCGCCGAAGCCCAGCGCCTGCTGCTGGCCAGCCCGGCCTTTGCCGCGATGGTCGCCAAATGGCAGGGCCGTCTCGATCCGCTGGGCGAAGCCTTTGCCGAAGCGCCCCCGCCGGATGTGTGGTCCGCGATCGAGGCGCGGCTGGATGGCGAAGTCCAGCCGCACAGCGTCAGCACCCTGAGGCTGTGGCAGGGTATTGCAGGCCTTTCGGGCGCGCTGGCCGCAGTGCTGGCGGCGGTCATGGTGCTTGGCCCTGTGACGCTGCGCGATGCGGCCGATACCGCAGCGCCCGCTGCCCCGGCCCCCGTCCCCGCCGTCATCGCGCAGCTTTCCGGCGCTGACGGAACCCTGCTGGCGGCGCGCATCGGGCCGGATGCGCAATATCTCGATATTCGTGCCGTGGCCCTGCCTGACAGCGGCCTGACGCCGGAACTGTGGGTGATCCCCGGCGATGGCGTGCCGCGCTCGCTCGGCCTGATCGCCCGCGACGGGACGACGCAGGTGACGCCGCCCGAGGCGCTCAGACCCCTGCTGGTCGATGGCGCGCTGCTGGCCGTTTCGCTGGAGACGCCGGAAGGTGCGCCGCACACCGCGCCAAGCAGCACGCCGATCGCGCTGGGAAAAATTCCCGCGATCTGAAACCGCCGCATCTGATCGTCTGCAAATCCTCGTATCTTCACTTGCGTGAGAGGGCGGGCTGCAAGGCTGTCCCTTCGAGCATCTGGCGGCGCTCATCTCATCCTCTTCCGTCGCGACCCTGACGGAAAAGGTTCCCCCGGCGCTGTCAATGCTCACCAAGTGTGCAGCCGTTTCCGGTGCCCTATTGCACCGGTGAGGCGATGGCTCCGGCGATCGTCCGGCTCTCTTACGCACGAGACGTTTTGCCAGACAGCGATTAGCCGGAGTATCCCATGAAAGCATCCTTCCTTGCCGCCGCATCCGCCATCCTGATCGCGGTGCCGGCCCATGCCGCCGACGACGAATTCAGCGGCGTCTATGGCGGCGTTTCGATCGGTTACGACATTCAGGCGGGCGATGGCGACGAGTTCATCTCCTTCGACCGCGGCTCGAACGGCAGCTTCGGTGAAACCGTGACCACTGCGGCAGGCGCCAATGCCTTTGCGCCCGGTTTCTGCGGTGGCCAGGCCACTTCGCCCCAGAATGCCAACTGCGTGAGCGATTCGGACGGGGCGACCTTCGCCGCGCGCATCGGTTATGACAGCCAGATGGGCAAGCTGGTGCTCGGCGTGGTCGGTGAAATCGGCACGGCCGATGTGCGCGATGCCGTTTCGGCCTTCAGCACCACTCCGGCGTCCTACTACATGGAGCGCGAGATCGATTACACCGCCGCGCTGCGCCTGCGCGCCGGTTTCACGCCGGCCGCCAGGACCCTGATCTACGCCACCGGCGGGATCGCCTATGCCAAGCTCGATCAGGAATTCGAAACCAGCAACACGGCCAACGCCTTTGCCGTTCTGGCCGATGACAAGGCGTGGGGTTACCAGCTGGGTGCAGGGATCGAGCAGAAGATCGGCAAGAACTTCTCGCTCGGCGTCGAATATCTCTACACCGATTATGACCGTGATGACACGCTGATCCGCGTCACGCAGGGCACCGCAGGGGCGACCAACCCCTTTGTGCTGGCAGGCGGGGTCGATTTCCTCCGGGGCAACGATGACTTCAGCCTCCAGACCGTGAAGGCGGTGGCAACCTACCGCTTCTGATGCGTAAAGGCCGCGGGGGCAGCGCCGTGCTGCTCCCGCGGCCTTTTTTTGTGCGCCCTCGCGCACTGGCCCAGCCCAGCCCAGCCCAGCCCAGCACAGCCCGGCCCTGGCCCCTGGATGCGCGCCAGCTGGGCGAATTTCCGATCTGACAGATGGCATCGCCCGGCCGGCCAGCATTGGCGCTGCGGCATCGGGCCGGGCCCCGGAGGCGGGCATTGGGGTTCCGGCGGCGGGACCCGGCTTCCCGCCCCCTTGCGCGCACACTTCGGCCCCCCGCCCGGGCAACAA
>JAGKSZ010000010.1 GCA_018991295.1 Porphyrobacter sp.
TCTGCCTTGCCGCGCCCTCGCTGGCGAGGATTGCGCAGATTGCCGAAAATGATTTTGTCGGCTGTGCCTGCGGGATCATGGACCAGATGGCATCGGCCGCAAGTGTGGCCGATCATGCGCTGCTGCTTGATTGCCGCAGCCTTGAACATATGCCGATCCCGGTCCACCCCGGACTTGCCATCACCGTGATCGATACCGGGCTGCGGCGCAGCCTGACCGAAAGCGCCTTCAACCAGCGCCGCGCTGAATGTGAGACAGTGGCGCAGCAGCTGGGCGTCAAGGCGCTGCGCGATCTTGATCCCGGCACGCTTGCCGCTGCCGAGGGCAAGCTTGATCCTGTGCTGTTTCGCCGCGCCTGCCATGTCGTGACCGAGATGGAGCGGGTGGAGCCGGTTGCCGTGGCGCTGGCGCGGGGCGACACGGCGGTGCTGGCCGAATTGATGCGGGAGGCGCACGTCTCGCTCTCGCAGGATTTCGATGTCTCGCTGCCGCCGATTGATCGGCTGGTGGAGATGATCGGGCAGGAACTGGGCGATGCGGGCGGGGTGCGGCTGACGGGGGCGGGCTTTGGCGGGTGCCTTGTCGCGCTGACGGCGGCCGATGCGGGCACTGCGATTGATGCTGCCGTTGCGCGGTACAACGTCGATGCCGATCTGCCCGCCCGCGCCGAAACCTACCGCGCCGCCAGCGGGGCCGCGCCGATCGTTCTGGGCTAGCCAAGGTGCTGATTTTTGCCCGCTCCCTGCGCGAGGGTGATTTACACATATAAAAATATCTTTATATGCTCGTCGCCACCATGGTGATCGAGGACATCTTCAAGGCGCTGGGCGATCCCACCCGGCTGCGCATCGCCCGGCTGCTGGGCACGATGGAGCTGGCCGTGGGCGAATTGGCGCAGGTGCTGGGGCAAAGCCAGCCGCGCGTTTCGCGTCATGTCGGCATCCTGTGCGATGCGGGCCTTGCTGAACGTCGCCGCGAAGGCAGCTGGGTGTTCCTGCGCCAGAGCGAATCGGCCGGGCCGGTGGTGGATGCGGTGCAGGCTCTGCTCGCCCTTGCCGAAGCCCACGAACCCGCGCTTGCCGCCCTGTGCGAGGCGGATCGCAGGAAACTTGCCGCGATCCGCGATGCCCGCGAGGCGGCAGCGGAGACCTATTTCGCCCGCCATGCCGGGGAATGGGATGAACTGCGCGCGCTGCACAGCGCCGATGCCGAGGTCGAGGACCGCCTTGCCGAGGCGCTGGCAGACAGCCCGCTTGGCGCGCTGCTCGATATCGGCACCGGCACGGGCCGCATTGCCGAACTGTTTGCCGGTCAGGCCGAACGCGTGGTGGCGCTCGACAAGAACCTTGAAATGCTGCGCGTTGCCCGCGCCAAGCTTCAGCATCTGACCGCCGCCCGGATCGAACTGGTGCAGGGCGATTTTGCCGATCTGCCTTTTCCCGATGCCAGTTTCGATACCGTGATCCTGCATCAGGTGCTGCACTTTGCTGCCGATCCGGCGCCGGCGCTGGCTGAAGCTTCGCGGGTGCTGCGCGCCGGCGGGCGTCTCGCCATCGTCGATTTTGCCAGCCACGATCACGAAGAGCTGCGCACCCGTCACCAGCACGCCCGCCTCGGCTTTTCGGACCGGCAGATGGCCGAACTTCTGCGCGCCGCCGGGTTTGTCACCGCCGCGCCCATCGCGCTCGAAGGCGGGGCGCTGGTTGTGAAGATCTGGACGGCCAAGCGCCGTGCCTCCGCCAATCCCAAGACTGCTGCTCTGGAAACTGCCCAATGACCCCGACGCTCAACCAGCTCCACGAATATCGCACCGCCACCGATACGCCGCTGTTTTCCGGCCTGCCCGGCGATGTCGCGGTGAGCTTTGAATTCTTCCCGCCCAAGTCCGAAAAGATGGAAGAACAGCTGTGGGACGCGGTGACGCAGCTCAAGCCTCTGGGGCCGTCCTTTGTGTCGGTCACCTACGGCGCGGGCGGATCGACCCGTGAACGCACCCATGCAACGGTTGCGCGGATCATTGCCGAGGGCAAGCTTCCGGCGGCCGCACACCTCACCTGCGTTGCGGCCAGCAAGGCGGAAATCCGCGAAGTGGCCGAACAATACTGGGAAGCGGGCGTGCGCCACATCGTTGCCCTGCGCGGCGATGCGGGCGAACCCGGTGCGCCCTTTACCCCGCACCCTGAAGGCTATGCCAGCGCGGCAGAGCTGGTCAGCGGCCTCAAGGCAATCGCACCCTTTGAAATCAGCGTTGCCGCCTATCCCGAAACCCACCCCGATGCGCTCTCGCCGCAGGACGATATCGACAACCTGAAGCGCAAGATCGATGCAGGCGCCACCCGCGCGATCAGCCAGTTCTTCTTCTCTGCTGAAACCTTCTTCGCTTTCCGCGACAAGTGCGCGGCAGCGGGTATCGACGCACCGATCCTGCCGGGCATCCTGCCCGTCACCAATGTTGCGCAGGCGCGCAAGTTCGCCGCTGCCTGCGGGGCCGAATTCCCGGCGTGGATGGATGGATTGTTCGAAGGCCTCGACGAAAAGCCCGCCGCCCGCCAGCTGGTTGCCGCCACGGTTGCAGCCGAACTGTGCCGCCGCCTTTATGCAGGCGGGGTGCGCGATTTCCACTTCTACACCCTCAATCGCCCCGAACTGGCCTACGCCATCTGCCACATGCTGGGCAAACGCCCCCAATCGGAGAACGCCGCATGACCCCCCGCGAACGCCTGACCGCCGCCGCACAGGACCGCGTGCTGATCTTTGACGGCGCCTTCGGCACCCAGATCCAGAACCGCAAGCTGACCGAAGCCGATTATGCGGGCGATCTGGGCCTTCCTGCTGACCAGAAGGGCAACAACGACATTCTGGCGCTCACCCGCCCGGACGTTTTGAGCGATATCACCCGTGCTTACTTCGAGGCGGGATCGGATATCGTCTCGACCAACACCTTTTCGGCCAATCGCATTTCGCAGGCGGATTATGCCGCCGAAGGCCTGGTGCGCGAAATCAATGTCGCGAGCGGCAATCTCGCCCGCAAATTGGCCGAGGAGTTCGAGGCCAAGGACGGGCGCCCCCGCTTTGTCGCGGGCGCCATCGGGCCGACCAACAAGACCCTCTCACTCAGCCCCGATGTCGAAGACCCGGGCTTCCGCGAGATTGATTTCGATTATCTCGTCGATGTTTACCTCGAACAGGCGCGCGCGCTGGTGGAAGGGGGCGTGGACTTCATCCTCATTGAAACCGTGTTCGATACCCTCAACGCCAAGGCCGGGATCATGGCGGTGAAAAAGCTGGAGCGCGAGCTGGGGCGCGAAGTCCCGGTGATGATCTCGATGACGCTGACCGATCTTTCGGGCCGCAACTTGTCGGGCCACACCGTTGAGGCGTTCTGGTATGCGGTGCGCCATGCCAAGCCGCTGACCATCGGGCTTACTTGCAGCTTTGGCGCGGAGCAATTGCGCCCGCACGTCAAGGTGCTCTCGCAGATCGCCGATACGCTTTTGATGATCTATCCCAATGCTGGGCTGCCCAATGAACTGGGCGAATATGACGAACTGCCCGATACTACGGCGGGGCTGGTGAAGGACTGGGCCGATCACGGGCAGGTCAACATCCTTGGCGGGTGCTGCGGCCCTTCGCCAGCGCATATCGCGGCGATTGCCAAGGCGGTGGCAAAGTCAGAGCCGCGCGCCATCCCGCAGCCCGAACCTGCGATGAAGCTGGCCGGGCTTGAGGCCTTTATCGCGGCCTGAAACCACTCACCGTTCGCCCTGAAGTCCTGAGCTTGTCGAAGGATCGAAGGGCTGTCCTTACCTTCCGAAGAAAAGTGCGGTGCTTCGACAAGCTCAGCACGAACGGAATTGGAAAGTCAGAATGCAAACCTCCTCCTCCCGCTTCATCAACATCGGTGAACGCACCAACGTCACCGGCAGCGCGGCGTTCAAGAAGCTGATCATGGCGGGCGATTACGCCGCAGCCGTGGAAGTCGCGCGCCAGCAGGTCGAAAACGGCGCGCAGGTGATCGATGTCAACATGGACGAAGGGCTGCTCGATGCGGTCCACGCGATGACGACGTTCCTCAAGCTGATCGCTGCCGAGCCCGACATTGCCCGCGTGCCGGTGATGATCGACAGCTCGAAATTCCACGTGATCGAGGCCGGGCTGAAGTGCGTTTCCGGCAAGCCGATCGTCAATTCCATCAGCATGAAGGAAGGCGAGGCCCAGTTCCTCGAACACGCCCGCATCTGCATGGATTACGGCGCGGCGGTGGTGGTGATGGCCTTCGACGAGACGGGGCAGGCCGACACCAAGCAGCGGAAAGTGGAAATCTGCAAGCGCGCCTATGATCTCTTGGTGGCCGAAGGCTTTCCGCCTGAAGACATCATCTTCGATCCCAACATCTTCGCGGTGGCGACCGGGATCGAGGAGCACAACAACTACGGCGTCGACTTCATCGAAGCGGTGAAGGAATTGCGCGAACTGTGCCCCCACGCGCATTACTCGGGCGGCCTCTCCAACCTCACCTTCTCCTTCCGCGGCAATGAACCCGTGCGCCGCGCGATGCACTCGGTGTTCCTCTACCATGCGATCCCGGCAGGGCTCGACATGGCGATCGTCAACGCAGGCCAGCTTGACGTTTACGACCAGATCGACCCGGCCTTGCGCGAGGCTTGCGAGGACGTGATCCTCAACCGCGATCCTGACGCCACGGAACGCCTCATTGCGCTCGCTGAAAGCTTCAAGGGCAAATCGGTCGCGGATGAAAAGGCTGCCGAGGAATGGCGCGGCTGGGCGGTGGAAAAGCGGCTCGAACATGCGCTGGTCAAGGGGATCGATGCGCATATCGTTGACGACACCGAACAGATGCGCGCCGCCATCGCCGCCAAGGGCGGACGCCCGATCGAAGTGATCGAAGGCCCGCTGATGGACGGCATGAACGTGGTTGGCGACCTGTTCGGCAGCGGCAAGATGTTCCTGCCCCAGGTGGTGAAATCCGCCCGCGTGATGAAGAAGGCGGTCGCCCACCTCATCCCCTTCATCGAGGCTGAGAAAGACCTGCTCCCCGAAGAGGAGCGCAAGGCCAAGGGCAAGATCATCATGGCGACGGTGAAGGGCGATGTGCACGACATCGGCAAGAACATCGTCGGCGTCGTGCTTCAGTGCAATGGCTATGACGTGATCGATCTGGGCGTGATGGTGCCCTGGCCGACGATTTTGCAGAGCGCCAACGATAACAAGGCCGACATGATCGGGCTTTCGGGCCTGATCACCCCGTCGCTGGACGAGATGGTGACCGTCGCTGAAGAAATGCAGCGCGCCGGCATGACCATGCCGCTGCTGATCGGCGGGGCGACCACATCCAAGGTCCACACCGCCTTGAAGATCGACCCGGCCTATGATGGCCCGGTGATCCACGTGCTCGACGCGAGCCGGGCGGTGGGGGTGGCCTCCAAGCTCCTCTCCGACACCCAGCGCGATGAATACGTCGCGCAAGTGGAAGACGAATACACCCATGTGCGCGATGCGCGTGCCGGCAAATCGGCCAGCGTGCTGCTGCCGATCGAAGAAGCGCGGGCGAATTTCTACGACGCTTTCCTCTCGGACAAGCCCGCCCCGCCGCAGCAGCCGGGCGTGCATGTGTTCCCGGACTGGGACCTTGCAGACCTGCGCCAGTTCATCGACTGGACCCCGTTCTTCCGGGCGTGGGAATTGCACGGCAATTATCCCGCGATCCTCACCGATGAAGTGGTGGGCGAAACCGCGACCCAGCTGTTTGCCGATGCCAATGCGATGCTTGACCAGATCATCGCGGAAAAGTGGCTCACCGCGCGCGGCGTTGCGGGCCTGTGGCCCTGTGCGCGTGACGGGGACGATGTGACGATCCACCTCGTCGATACCGAAGAACACGTGCGCCTCCCCTTCCTGCGCCAGCAGGTCAAGAAGAGCCGTGACCGGGCGAATATGTGCCTTGCCGATTTCATCGACCCGGCGGGCGACTGGATCGGCGGCTTTGCCGTCGGCATCCACGGGATCGACAGCCACTCAGGCCGTTTCCAGGCGGACAAGGACGATTATTCGGACATCCTCTTGAAGGCGCTCGCCGACCGTTTTGCGGAAGCCTTTGCCGAGGCGCTGCACCAGCACGTGCGCACCACCCTTTGGGGCTATGCGCCGAACGAACAGCTGACCTGTGAGGCGCTGATCAAGGAAGAATATCGCGGCATCCGCCCGGCGCCGGGCTATCCGGCCTGCCCCGATCACTCCCTGAAGCCGATCCTGTTCGATCTGCTCGATGCGCCGGCCAATGCTGGCCTGACGCTTACCGAAAGCTTTGCCATGTGGCCGACGGCTGCCGTCAGCGGCTTTTACTTCGGCCACCCGGAGAGCGAATATTTCGGCGTCGCCCGCGTGGGCCGCGATCAGCTGGAGGATTACGCTGCACGGCGCGGGGTGAGTGTCGAGCAGGCGGAACGCTGGCTCAGGCCGAATCTCGATTGACGCGCAGGGCAGGGCGGCGATGATGCGGGCCATGATCCGCCGCCTCGCCGCCGCTCTGGCCTTCCTCGCCGCGCCTCTCGCCGCGCAGGAGGCTGCTCCGAATCCGGGGCTGCCCCCCGCCACCGTGGTGGTCGCTTTCGACAAGGACAGCATCACGCCGCTGATCGTCGAAGGGCTGGCGAACAAGGAAACCGGGCGCGCCGTGGAGGCCAATGATCCGGTGCGGATCGCCTCGATCTCCAAGCTGATCATGGCGCTCACCGCGCTCAGGCTGGTGGACGAGGGCAAGCTCGATCTTGACCGCGATGTTTCCGAATACCTCGGCTGGCGGCTGCGTTCGCCCTATCACCCTGACGCGCCGGTGACGCTGGAGCACCTCCTGATGCACCGCGCCGGGCTGTCGGACGCGGGCGGCTATGTGATCCCGCTGGGTGAGAGCCTTGAAGCCAAGCTGGCTGACCCTGCTGCATGGCGCGATGTCGGCAAGCCGGGCGAGGCGGCGTTCGAATATGCCAATCTCGGCTCGCCGCTGGTGGCGACCGCGCTGGAGGCGGCGTCAGGCGAGCGATATGATCGGCTGGTCGAGCGCCTCGTCTTCAAGCCGCTGGGGGTAAAGGCCTGCCTCAACTGGATCGGCTGTGGGCCCGATCTGGAGGCCCGCGCGGTGACGCTCTACCGCCACACCGGCGAAGTCGCCGCCGACGCGCCAGGGCGCCTGCCGCCCGCTTGCACGATCCCTGTGGCAGAAGGGCAGGCGTGCGACCTTTCCGCCTATGTGCCCAGCACCAATGCCTCGATCTATAGCCCGCAGGGCGGGGTCAGGATCGGGATGGTGGACCTCGCCAAGATCGGGCAGGCGATGCTCACGGTGGGGCCGGGCCAGTTCCTCTCCAGCGCGGCGGGTAAGCGCTGGTTTACCGCCATGGTAGCAGCGCAGCGCAGTCACGTGCCGGGGGAGGCGGCGCCGGACTTTTGCGCCTATGGCCTTGCGGCCTATGTGCTGGTCGACGAGGCGCCTTGCAGCGATGATCTGTTTCGTGACGGCGTGGGCCGGATCGGCCACGGCGGGGAGGCTTACGGGCTGCGTTCGGGCCTGTGGATGAGCTTCACCGGACAGCCCGGCTTTGCCTATTTCACCACCCAGGTGCCGCCGCCCACGGACGCGGTGGAAACCGCCGCGTCCGACCCGCGCGAAGTGGCACTGATGGCGCGGGCGCTGGTTATGGTGGCCAAGCCGTAGCGCGCTTTCCTACTCGGGTGCGTGCTGGCAGGATCACCCGCATGACCCTGCACTTCTGCCCGATCAGCGTCCTTGCCAGACGCCTTGGCACAAGGGTGGATTGGGGGAAGACTTTTCTGTCTCAGGACAGTGTCTCTTGTGTCTCCTACAACGCCAATCAGGCCTCGGCCTTCACCCGCTCACCCAGTTTGGCGATCAGCGGCGTGGCAAATGGCTTGGTCAGCATGGTGCTGCCCACCGCCATCAGCAGCAGCGCGGTGAAGGTCGTCGGGGTGATCACCTGCTTATCCAGCAGGATGTTCGCAAAGATGATCATGATCAGCGCCTTGGTCTGGAGCAGCCAGCCGATCAGGCTCGCCTCGGTGCGGCTCCAGCCGAGCAGCTTGCCGGCGATGTGAACCCCGATGAGCTTGCCCCCCACCGCCGCCGCCAGCAGCAGCCCCGCGACGCCGAACACGATCAGCCCGCCGCCTTCCCATTGGGTGCGAAGGCCGGTCGAAAGGAAGAACACCGGCATGATCGTCAGCAGCACCACATCGCGGAACCGGTCCATCGCCGCGTGGCCGAACCACTTGGCGTCAAGCACCACGCCCGCCAGAAATGCGCCGACCATGAAGTGGAGGCCCGACCAGTCGCCCGCAAAGCCGCACACTGCCAACCAGATCATCCCCACCGCCCAGCGGTCCGCCTCGCCAATGCGGGCCATCAACCGGCGGATTGCCCATGCGGCGATGATGAAGCCGATAATGAAAATGCCCTGCCGCGCCAGCCGGTCGAAATCGAGCAGAATCACCGCCAGCACGCCCCAGATCGCGATATCATCAAGGCTGGCATAGCGCAGGATCCGCTGCCCCAGCGCCTCGCGCAGGATGCCGAGCTTGTCCATCAGCAGGACAAGGATGGGCAGCGCCGTGACCGCGCAGGCCATGCCGATGCCGAGCAGCGCCTGCCAATATGCGCCGTTCGGCCCGCGCCAACCGGGAAATTGCAGGATGATTGCCGCCGCCGCCGTCCCCGCCAGCAGCGGCACGCCCAGCGCAAGGCCGGCGGTAAGCCCGGTCTCGCCGCGGTGCTTCCACGCCTGCGACAGATCAAGCTCGATCCCGGCGACGAACACGAACAGCATCACCGCCCACCATGCCACGCCGTTCAATGCCACGATCACATCGGGCCGGAACACGAAGGCGTAATAGTCGGGGAACACCGCGCCCAGCACGCCGGGGCCGAGCAGAATGCCGCCGACGATCTGCACCACCACCAGCGGCGCCCAGTAATCGGTGCGCCCCACGCGCCACACGAGCCAGGGTACGGCAAAGATGATCGTCAGAGCGATCAGGTAGATTTCAGTGAGGTTCATCGCGCCTGCGTGTCTATTCAGCCGCGCAGGCCCGTGCAAATGCGTTTTCCACACGGCAAACCGCCATTCGCCCGATTGACGCGGTGCAGCAATTCGCGCATCGCCACTGCGTCTTCCGCGACAGGAGCGATTCTGGCGCGGGCAGGCGAGCGGGAGAGCCCGATGCCTCTATTACAGGGGGCAAAGGCGCCGAAGGAGCAACCGCCCCGGAAACTCTCAGGCCACCGGACCGCTCGGCTGCGTGACACTCTGGAAAGCGCCCCCGGTGTTCGCGCCGTGGGCCACCGAAGGGGAGGCTGGTTGCCTTGTGCGGCCCGCCGAAGCTCTCAGGTCACCCGACAGAGGGGGCAGTTGCACGGCGGCGCGTTTGCGTCGTCGGACTGCCGTATTCTGTTCCGGAAGGCCTTTGATGAGCGACCACGATACCGACGATACTCTCGAAGACCTGCCGCTGGAGGCTCTGCCGCTTGATGGCTGGCACCGGGCACGGGGCGCGCGGATGGTGCCGTTTGCGGGCTACGAGATGCCCATTCAATACGAAGGGATCGTGGCCGAGCACAACTGGACGCGTGAGAACGCGGGCCTGTTCGATGTGAGCCATATGGGCCAGCTGGTCCTGTCCGGCCCCGGCCTTGATGCCGCGGTGGAAGCGGTGCTGCCGATTGACCTTTCCACGCTGAAGCTCGGCCAGCAGCGCTATTCGCTGTTGCTGGACGAAGAGGGCGGAGTGCTGGATGATCTCATGGTCTCACGCTGGCCCGATGCGCTGTATCTGGTGGTGAACGGCGCGACCAAGTGGGATGACATGGGCACGCTGCGCGAGGCGCTGCCTGACGACATCACCATGAACTACCTCGACGAGCGCGCCTTGCTGGCGTTGCAGGGGCCCAAGGCGGCGGACGCTCTGGCCCGGCACGCGAAGGGCGAATATCCGCTTTCGGCGTTGACCTTCATGAAGTTCGGCCAGTTCCAGATTGCCGGCCATGACGTCACCATCGCGCGGGCGGGCTACACCGGCGAGGACGGGTTTGAAATCTCGCTCGCGTCCGAGGCTGCTGCCGAAATTGCCGACCTGCTCTGCGCCGAACCCGAGGTAAAACCCATCGGCCTTGGTGCGCGCGATTCGCTCAGGCTGGAGGCGGGGCTGCCGCTTTACGGCCATGACCTTTCGCCTGAAACCAGCCCGATCGAGGCGGGCCCCATCCTCCGCCTCCAAAAACCCCCCCCCCCCGGAAGCCGCCCTCCCCGGGCCCCGCGGCAACATCCCCGCGCCGGGCGGAAGCCACCACCCCCAGGGGGGCGGGCCGGAGAACGGGGGGCCCCTGCCCCCCCGCGGGGGGGCAGAAAGGGTCAGACGGGCCGGCCCCCC
>JAGKSZ010000108.1 GCA_018991295.1 Porphyrobacter sp.
TCGTAGAGGCAGTTGTGGAAGTAGAAGAATTCGAGGTTCTTGAACTCCGCCGTGGCGGCGCTGAACAGCTCTTCGACCAGCTTGATGAAGGGGTCCATCGATCCGCCGACATCGAGGAACAACAGCAATTTCACAGCATTGCGCCGCTCGGGCCGCATCTTGATATCGAGCCAGCCCTGCTTGGCCGTGCCCTCGATGGTGCCGGCGATATCGAGCTCGTCAGCCGCGCCTTCGCGGGCGAAACGACGCAGGCGCCGCAGCGCCATCTTGATGTTGCGGGTGCCAAGTTCCTTGGTGTTATCAAGGTTCTTGAACTCGCGCTTTTCCCAGACCTTGATCGCTTTGCCATGCTTGGCCTCGCCGCCGATCCGCACGCCTTCGGGGTTGTAGCCCGAATTGCCGAACGGGCTGGTGCCCCCGGTGCCGACCCACTTGTTGCCGCCCTGATGGCGTTTTTCCTGTTCTTCCAGACGCTTCTTGAGCGTTTCCATGATCTCGTCCCAATCGCCCAGGGACTTGATCTTCTCCATCTCTTCAGGGGTGAGGAATTTCTCCGCCACCGCCTTCAGCCAGTCTTCGGGAATGTCGACCGGGTTTTGCCCGTAATCGGTCATGATCCCCTTGAAAACCTTCTGGAATACCTGATCGAACCGGTCGAGCAGACCTTCATCCTTCACGAAGGTCGCGCGGGAGAGGTAGTAGAAGGCCTCGGGCGTCTGATCGATCACATCCCTGTCGAGCGCCTCCAGCAGCGTGAGGTGCTCCTTGAACGAAGCGCCGATCCCGGCAGCCCGCAGCTCGTCGATGAAGTTGAAGAACATGGGGGCCTGATTAGCCCGCACGGCAATCGCTGACCAGTCCCCATTCTTGCGAGGGCGAGGGGCGCATCTTTAACCCTTCACTTACCATCCGCTGTCTAGTGTTCCGCAACACACCAACAGGGCCGCCTGCCACCATGAACAGCCTCGCTATCGATACCGCCAATGCCCATGCGTTGAGCATGATTCCCGAAAGCTGCGGGGCGGTGACCGTGGGGTGCACCGATGTGGCCGGTGTTGTGGAGGCGGTGATCCAATCCTCCAAAACCCTGCGTTCCGAGCACGAGGCGCTCGCGGAAACCGTGCGGGCGCTGGAGGCTGATCAGACCAAGGTGGCCGAGGCTTCCGACGAGGCCCGCCTGCTCTCCGAACGCGCCATCGAGCGCCTCTCGGAAGGCACCGCGCTGATCCAGTCATCGCTGGGCCAGATCGCCTCGCTGATCGAACTGGTCGATACGCTCGGCCAGCACGTCACCAGCTTTTCGGCCGCGATGGAGCAAGTCCGCCGCAGCGCGCAGGACATTGGCGAGATTGCCGAGACCACCAATATCCTCGCGCTTAATGCCACCATCGAAGCCATGCGCGCAGGCGATGCCGGTAGGACATTCGCCGTCGTCGCCTCGGAAGTCAAAAGCCTTGCCAACGACACCCGCAAAGCCACCGAGGAAATCGCTGCCACCATCGATGCGCTGGGCGGAGAGGCCGAAGTGGTGATCGGCCGGATCGAGGCAGGCTCCAAAGCCAGCGGCGATGCCCGCGCATCGGTCGCGCGGATCGAGAGCACCATCACCAATGTCGGCGCGCTGGTGGAGGAGGTCGACAAGCAGAATGATGTCATCGCCCGCTCGACCGGGACGATCAGCGGCCATGTCGACAAAGTCCAACGCGTGCTGACCAGTTTCGATGCCGCATCGCGCCGCAACGAAGATCGCCTACACGGCGCGCATCGCAAGATGGAAGAGCTTGAAATTACAGCCTCCGAAATGTTCGATCGCATCGTCAACGCCGGGCTCAGCCCTGAAGACAGCGCCATGGTTGCCCAGGCGCAGGCGATGATGCGCGAACTTACCGCCCACACCGATGCTGCGCTCGCCAAGGGGGCGATCAGCCTTTCCGCGCTGTTCGATGCCGATTACCAGCCCGTCCCCGGCACCAATCCGCAGCTGTTCCGCCCCCGCCTCACCGATTGGGCCCATGCCGAATGGCGTCCTTTCCTCGACCGCGCAAAGGCAAGCGATTCCCGCGTCTTGGCCGCTGCCTGCACCGATATGAACGGCTTCCTGCCGACCCACCTTACCGAACGCAGCCGCACGCCGACGGGCGATGTCAATCATGACACCCAGTTCTGCCGCAACGGGCGCATCATGCTCGAAGCGATCGACCGCAAGGCGAAAAGCTCCAACGCGCCTTACATGATGGCGGTGTACCGGCAGGAAGGTGACGGCAATTCCTACGTCGTGGTCCGCAATGTCTATGTCCCGCTGATCTTCGGCGGGCGGCGCTGGGGCGATTTCGAGCTGGCTTACAGCTTCGATTGACCCGCCTGTTTCACGTGAAACAGTGCCAGATGGCCCCTGCGAAGGGGGGGCTGGCGGGGGTCTGGAGGGGGTCTGCGCCGGGTCTGGCGGGAGTCAGGCAGGGGTCTGGCCCCTGTCTGCGCCTATTTTGACGGCACGTTGATCGTCGTGCCCTTGTTTTCCTCCAGCAGCCCTGCCGAAAACACCGGGGCGACATTGCCGGGAAGGCCCAGCACCTGCTGAGGCGCGGGCAGCTTGTCGAAAGGCGGATAGGCCGCATCGGTCACCCCGTTCGACTGGGTCACCAGAAAGCCTTTGGACGGCTTCATCAGCGGCCCCATGTCATAGGCCCCGACCGAAAGGCTGGTGCCGGTATCGCCCAGCGCGATCATGTAAAAATCGGCCTGCCCTTCGCGGCGATAGATGCCGTATTGCGGCTGCGAGGCGGCATCGCGGCACCACACGGCTTCTTCGCCTGCCGGTGCCTGTGCCTCCTTGTCGCGGGCAACGCCCAGCATCGCCCCGATCATCAGGCTGCCCATCATGTCAAGCTTGACCAGCCTGGCCTTCTTGCCGGGCGTCATCGGCGCCTTGCAGTCCTGAATTTCGGCAAAGGCCGGGGCAGGGCGGGTGGCACCGGGCAGGGCCACAAGGCTGATGAACTGCGCCATGCGCGTCTCCAGCGCGGCGGCATCCAGCGTCCTGGAACTCATCCTGAGCTTCACCAGCCAGCCATCGTGCAGCCACAGCGCCAGTCCGCTGGCGGTAAGATCGCCCTTGGTGGGCGTCACGATCCTGAGGCCGCTTTTCTCGCCAGCGCCGCCCGGCGGGGTAAAGCGCGATACCTTGATCGCATTCACATCGACATCGCCCAGCATCGGGTTGACAAACATCCCCGCTGCCGCCCGGTCGCCCCACACCGCGACCGAGGCCGGCGCGGCGCGGTAGATGAACAGGTCCGCCCAGCTGCCCGTCGCCGGATCGCGAAAGCCGATCCCGATATTGTAGCCGTCCTCGTCAAACTGCTTGCTGTCGGTGCGGGCGAACCCGGCAAGCGTTGCAGGCAAGGTCAGACCGGAGCGATCATGGCTACATGTCGCTGCCGGACGCGGCGCCGGCGTTGCTTCGGCCTCCTGCGCAGCGAGCGGCGCGGCGCCTGCGGCAAGCCCGCAGCCCAGCACGGCGGACAGCACAAAGCGATGGAAATTCTGCATGATCGACCCTCTCTCGTCCTGCCCCGATCATATATCGGGCCGGGCGCGAGACAAGGGGCGGCCTGGGCCCGATCAGCTGGGGTTACGCCGCGCCATGAAGGCGAGGCGTTCGAACAGCATGATGTCCTGCTCGTTCTTCAGAAGCGCGCCGTGCAGCGGCGGGATGGCGCTCGCCGGATTGCTGTTTTGCAGCACATCGAGCGGCATATCCTCGTTCAGCAGCAGCTTCAGCCAATCGAGCAGTTCGGAGGTGGAGGGCTTTTTCTTGAGGCCCGGCACTTCGCGCAGGTCATAGAAGATATCCATCGCCTTCTTCACCAGCGTCTTCTGGATGCCGGGGAAGTGCACGTCGATGATGTCCTGCATCGTCTCACGGTCGGGAAACTTGATGTAGTGGAAGAAACAGCGGCGCAGGAAGGCGTCGGGCAGTTCCTTTTCATTGTTCGAAGTGATGACAACGATCGGGCGTTCCTTGGCCGTGATGCGCTCCTGCGTTTCGTAAACGTCAAAGCTCATGCGATCGAGTTCCTGAAGCAGATCGTTCGGGAATTCGATATCGGCCTTGTCGA
>JAGKSZ010000109.1 GCA_018991295.1 Porphyrobacter sp.
GGATGATGGCGATGCTGATGGCCTTGAACGCCTTCGGGATCGACGCGATCCTGCCTGCGCTCGATGCGCTGGCCAGCGACCTTGCGGTGTCGGGGAACGATCGGCAATTCGTGATCGGCGTTTACCTGTTGACCGGCGGGCTTGGCTCACTGGTGCCGGGCGCGCTGGCGGACCGGTTCGGGCGGCGGCCGATTTTGCTGGGGGCGGTGGCGATCTATATCGTGCTCTCGCTGCTCTCGGCGCTGGCGCCCAGCTATGACGCGCTGATCGCGGTGCGCGGGTGCCAAGGTTTCTTTGCCGCCGGGATCGTCGCTCTGCCGCCTGCGATCATCCGTGACCGGGTGGGCGGCGACAAGATGGCCCGCATGATGAGCCTGATCTTCGTGATCTTCCTGATGGTCCCTGCGGTCGCGCCCACGGTGGGCGAGGCGATCCTTCAATTCGGCAGCTGGCGCGCGATCTTCGGCGCGATGGCGGTGCTGGGCGTGGCCATGAGCCTGTGGGTTTACATCCGCCTGCCCGAAAGCCTCTCGGAGGAAAACCGTCAGCCGATCGAAGTGCGCACCATTGCCGCCAACATGGGCCGCGCGCTGACCCTGCCGAGCGTGGCGGGCTATGTCATCGGTTCCGCACTGGTGTTCGGCGCTTTGTTCGGCTTCATCAATTCCTCGCAGCAGCTCATCACCGAGACCTTTGGCGCGGGCGATATCTTCCCGATGGTCTTTGCGATCTGCGCCGGATCGATGGCGCTGGCGAGCTGGTCGAATTCGCGGATTGTCGAACGCTTCGGTGCCCGCCGGGTGAGCCACGCCGCGCTGTTCGCCTTTATCATCGTGAGCGCGGTGCAGGTGATGTTCGCCTTCCAGCCCGGCGAGCAGCTTTGGCACTTCGTCCCGCTGATGGCGATCAACATGGCCTTGCTGGGCTTTATCGGCAGCAATTTCGGCGCGATTGCGATGAACCCCTTCTTCGCCATCGCGGGCGCGGCGAGCAGCGCGCACGGCTTTGTGCGCATGACCACGGCGGCGATGCTGGGCGGGGCGATCGGCTATGCCTTCGATGGCACCGCGAGGCCTCTGGCGCTCGCCCTGCTGGCCAGCGGCCTTGCCTGCCTGGTGCTGGTGCTGTGGAGCGAGAAGGGAAAGCTGTTCGGGCCCTCGGATGCCGAGGCGGGGCGCTGAACAGGCCCACCCCTGACCCCTCCCGCAAGCGGGAGGGGTCAGGGGTGGGCCGTCAGCTGTCAGCGCCAAGCCGCCGCCAAGCCAGCCCGGCAAACTCGCAAAGCAGCGGCCGCGTATCGCGCGGGTCGATGATGTCCTCGACATTGAAGCGTTCGGCGCTGCGGAAGGGCGAGGTGACCTTGGCGAGCCTTGCGCGGATCTCTTCCAGCAGCGCTGCCGGATCGTCCGCCGCTTCAAGCTCCGCCTTGTAGGCAACTTCCAAACCGCCAGCGATGGGCAGGCTCCCCCAGTCGCCCGACGGCCAGCAATAGCGGTATTGATACCGTTCGGCATTGCTCATGGCGCTGCCCGCAATGCCATAGGCACGCCTGAGAACGACGGACGCAAGCGGCACGGAGGCGCGGTAGATCGCGTTCATCGCATTGACCCCGTAGCGGATAGTCCCCGCCATTTCCGCCTCGCGCCCGATCATGAAACCGGGGTTGTCCACCAGATGCACGATCGGCAAGCGGAACTGGTCGGCAAGCTTCACT
Organism: Porphyrobacter sp.; assembly: GCA_018991295.1. Classification (GTDB taxonomy): domain Bacteria; phylum Pseudomonadota; class Alphaproteobacteria; order Sphingomonadales; family Sphingomonadaceae; genus Erythrobacter. The sequence goes on from JAGKSZ010000109.1 coordinate 1,715, forward strand.
AACCGCTCGACCTTCTCGGAAGTTTTCGCCTCCCACGATCCGCCGAGATAGCTGGGATCGCTGGCAATCACGCAGACGGGCCAGCCATCCAATCGCGCCAGCGCAGTGATCGCGGCGCGGCCCCAGTGGCGGCCGATCTCGAAGACGGTGCCCGCATCGAAGACATGATCGAGGCAGCGGCGCATTGAATAGACCTGCTTATCCTCGCGCGGCACCAAGCTGAGCAGCGCCTCCTCGCGCCGGTCGGCTGGGTCGCCGGTTGCGATGCGGCGGGCGCTCTGGCCGACATATTCGGGCATGAAGCTGAGGAAGTGCCGCGCGCGGGCGAAGGCCTCGGCTTCGGATCCCACCTCATCATCCACCACCCCGTTGCGGGTGTGGATCGCAGAGCCGCCGAGGGCTTCCTTGGCCTCCTCGTGATTGGCGGCATCACCCTTGTAGGCCTCGCCAAGGCCATCAACCACGGCAGGCCCGGCGGCGAAGATCTGGCTGAGGCCCTTGACCATGATCGAATAGTGGCTCGCCACCGTGCGCGCCGCGCCGAGGCCCGCTGTCGGCCCCAGCGCCAGCGCCACCACGGGCACGGTGTCGAGGTTGGTCACCACATCGCCCCAGCCGGGCACTGCGGGGATGTAAGTGGCGCCGATCTGTTCGAGCGTCTTGACGCTGCCGCCGCCGCCCGTGCCGTCGATCATGCGGATGATCGGGAGCTTCAACTGGTGCGCCATCATCTCGGCCTGCACCATCTTGCGCGCAATGCCTGCGTCAGCCGCGCCGCCGCGAATGGTGAAATCGTCCGCCGTGGCGACCACCGGGCGGCCGTTGATCAGCGCCTTGCCGAACAGGAAGGGGGCGGGGGTGACCGAGGCGAGGTCGCCGTTCGCGTCATACTTCGCTGAGCCCGCAATCTTGCCGATCTCGCGGAAGCTACCCTCGTCGCACAAGGCCGCCAGCCGCGCGCGGGCGTCCATCTTCCCGCGCCCATGCTGGCGCGCGACCTTGTCCGCGCCGCCCATCTGCTCCGCGAGGGCTTCGCGGTGGTGCAGTTCTTCGAGTTCCTTCTGCCACGACATCCCAATCTCCGTTCGGGCTGAGCTTGTCGAAGCCCCGTCCTTTGTCTTTGGGTGCGGTGCTAGAAGAAAGTGCGGCCCTTCGACAAGCTCAGGGCGAACGGTGAGGGATTATTCTGGCGTGACAGGCACCACCCGGCACAGCACCGCCTCAACCTGCACCTGCCCGCCCGCGCTGACCGTCAGCCCCTCGATCACCCCATCGAAGGGCGCGGTGAGGGCGTGTTCCATCTTCATCGCTTCCAGCACCATCAGCCGCTGCCCGGCGGCGACTTGCTGGCCTTCGACCACATCGACCGCGATGACCTTGCCCGGCATCGGCGCGATGATCGCGCCATCGACGGCGGAGGCTTGGCCGGTGCCGTCATAGCGCGCAACCTTCAGGATAAACGTTGCGCCGAGATCATCGACCAGCCAGCCGTGATCGACACGCTCCGTCCACCGCGAAGCTCCGGCAAAATCGGGGTCGTAGGCGACCGCGTAGGTGGTCCGGCCATCGGTCAAGGCATAGGTTGGAGGAACCGGAGCCGCATTGAGGCGCGTGCCGATCTGCGCTGTCCATGGCGTTTTGCTGCGGCCATCCTCCGACGCGTAGATGGTCTCCCGCGACACGCCCCGCGCCGCGTCAAACGCCAGTTCGGCTACCATTTGCAGCGCATTTTCGCTCGGCTCGTGGGGTTGAACCAGCTCATCGAGGTTGCGTTCGATCAGGCCCGTGTCGAGATCGGCAGAGCGAAAGGCTTTGTTCTCCAGGCATGCGATCAGGAAGCGGGCATTGTTGCGCACAGGCCAGCAGGTCATCGTGGAGCAAGCCAGCGCAAGGCTCTTTGCGGCCGCTTCCCGATCCTCAGCATGGACAATTATCTTGGCGATCATGGGGTCGTAGAAGGGGGAAATCTGGTCGTGCTTTTCGACCCCCGTTTCCACGCGGACTGTGCGGGTCCGGGTTGAGCTTGGCAGGTGGAAATAGGTCAGCTTTCCGGTGCTGGGCAGGAATCCTGCCGCCGGGTCCTCCGCATAAAGCCGCGCCTCAATCGCGTGCCCGTTGATCTTGAGGTCTTCCTGCTTGAGCGGGATCGGCTCGCCGCTCGCGACCCGCAATTGCCATTCGACCAGATCGACCCCGGTGATTTCCTCGGTGACGGGGTGTTCCACCTGAAGCCGGGTGTTCATCTCCATAAAGAAGATGCGGTCAGCGCGCAGGCCCTCGGAGGCGTCGGCGATGAATTCGATCGTGCCCGCGCCTTCGTAATCGACCGCTTTCGCGGCGCGCACAGCGGCGGCGCAGATCGCCTCGCGGGTGGCCGCGTCCATGCCGGGGGCGGGGGCTTCCTCGATCACCTTCTGGTGGCGGCGCTGGAGCGAGCAGTCGCGTTCGAACAGGTGGACGACATTGCCGTGAGAGTCCCCGAACACCTGCACCTCGATATGGCGGGGCGAGGGGGTCCAACCTCCCAGCAGCACATCCTCCCTGTCCAACACCCCCCCTCGCCCCCCCGCCGCCGGGGTCCAGCGCGGCGGCGGGAAACGCCGGGGGGGCCGGCCCGCCCCGCTCCCCCCCCCCCCCCCCCCCCCCACCCCCCCCCTGCGGGGAGGGGGGGCCGGGGGGCCCTCCCTCCCCGCCGGGGGGCGCCGTCGC
>JAGKSZ010000305.1 GCA_018991295.1 Porphyrobacter sp.
GAAGTCCTCGCCTCACGCGAGTTCGAGGAATTCATCCAGAAGTGCCGCGAGGAATATTCGCTGGTGATCTTCGATTCCTGCCCCGTGATGGGTCTGGCGGATGCTCCGATGCTCTCACGGCTTGTCGATGCGACCGTGTTCGTGCTGGAAGCCAATGCCCTGCCCTTCAGCCGCGCGCGTGCTGCCATCCGCCGGATTTCTGCAGCCGGGGGCAAGACCATCGGTGCCATCCTGACCAAGTACCGCGCGCTCGAAGCGGGTCAGTCGTACGATTACCAGTATACCTACTATCAATACGGTCCGCGCGACTAATCTGGCGTCCGGTGGGCGGCGATCCAATCGCCGCCCAACGCCAAGTGTCTCAATTGGCCTGCCCCGGGGGAAGAAGCGGTGCCCGATCATTCGGTTGAGCATGGCAGGCGGCCCCGGATCCTGCATCTCAGCGCCGATTTCCCCGACCCCATCGTTCCGCACAAGACGCCGGTGATCGACCGGCTGATCGGTCTGGTCGAAGGCCTTTACGATCACCATGTAATTTCGCTGAACCGTCGCTCGCCGTCCTCAATGCAGGTGGCCGGCATTCTGGCTGGTCGCGCAAGCCCGGTTGAACAGGCCAGCGTGCAGCCATTCCCCCGCGGTGAATGTTTGACATATTGCGCACCCCCCCGCGGGCTTTTGCATGCAACAATGCTCGACAAGCTGGCCGATTGGATCGCTCGGCGGATCGCCGAGACAGATACCGTCCCCGATCTCGTAATCGGCCACAAACTTACCGTCGAAGGGATCCTTGCCCAGCGCCTTGCAGAACGCTTCGGCATTCCATATGCGCTGACAATACAGGGCAACACCGACCAAAAAATCCTCGCCTTCCGACCAGACCTCGCCCGCCGATTTGGGAGCATCTTCCACGGTGCTGCAACCGTGTTCTGCTTTGCTCCCTGGGCGCAGCGCGCTGTCGAAAAGCGTCTTGGGCGACGTGAAGGGACCACGCTGGCCATGCCTTGTCCCACGGTGCATGATACAATCCACACGCCAAGGGCAGGCGGAACCGATGTGATCAGCGTGTTCCACCTGCGCAATCACGCGATCAAGAATCTCGATGGCCTTGTTGCGGCTGTGCGCGGTCTGGCTGCGGTGAACCAGCCGGTCAGCCTGAAGATCTACGGCGGCGGAACGCCTGAGGAAACCGCCGCCTGTGCAGCAATCATTGGCGATGCTCCGGGCTTGACGCTCATGGGGCCGCGCACGCAGGACGAGCTCGGCCCGATCATGAACAGTGCCATCGCATTCGTCATGCCTTCGCGCCGCGAATCCTTCGGACTGGTGTTCGTCGAAGCGCTGTTTGCCGGCCTGCCGATCATCTATCCCAAGGGAGCGAGTATCGATGGCTATTTCGACAGCTTGCCCTTTGCCATTGGCATCGATGCCAGAAACACAGACGACATCGCGCAGGCCATTCGCACAGCCATGGCACAGGAACAGCCCTTGAAGCATGCGCTCGCTGAATGGCAAGCCGCAGGCGGGCTCGAACAATTCACCCGTGCCGCCATTGCTGAAACCTTTGCGCGAGGCATCGATTGCGCCCTTGCAACCAGCAGAGTGGCGAATTGATGGAAAGCCCCGCCCCAGCAAACCAGGCGCTGACTGCAAGCGTTGTCATAACGACTTACCGCCGCACTGCCATGCTTGCAGAGCTGCTCGATGCGCTAAGCCCGCAGCTAGGCGATCGTGCGGTTGAGGTGGTGGTCATCGACAATTGCCCGGATGCCAGCGCCCGCCAAGTCGTTGCCCGGTGCAATGATGACAGCATCCGCTACGAGCACGAGTCTCGCAGCGGGGTTGTGCATGCTCGCAATCGCGGAGTGGCGGAGGCGCGCGGAACATATGTCATCTTCCTGGACGACGATGAAGTGCCCATCCCCGGATGGCTCGGCGCCTGGCTCGCACAAGCAGATGGCAAAACCGATGCGAGCTTCGGACGCATCGTGCCGCGCTTTTTGCGTCCCTGCTCCCCCGACCTGCTTGGACAAATCACGCGCACATTCAGCCGTGAAATGCACCGCGCTCACGGCGCCGACATTACCGACATGTCCGCCTATCTCGGCACCGGCAATGCGATGTTCCACAAGGCCCGCTGCCTTGGGCAAGACGCGCCTTTCGATCTTCGCTTCAACGCGCGGGGGGGCGAAGATGTGTGGCTGATCCGCGGTCTGGTGCGAGATGGAAAGCGGCTGACCTGGAATCGCGAGGCGCTGGTTGAAGAACTGGTGCCTGCCGACCGGATGGATCTGGAGTCTCTCAGGCTCCGGCGCTTCAATCAGGGCCAGCTGCGCACCTTGCTCGCCTATGGGAACGGCGGCCCAACCGGGCTGGCCCGAGCCTTGTTCTGGATGCTGGCTGGGACAGTGCAATTCGCCGGGTTTGGCGCATTGGCACTGCTGGCCGGATTGTTGGCCCCAAGCCGCCGTGCCGACCTGCTCTGCAGGGCAAGCGGCGGAGCGGGAAAGATGGCGTGGCGGCGCGATGCGAAGACGCGGACCTATAGCGCCGACTAGGCCTTGCCGTTGCTCCGCTTCCAATCGCGAACGATGGCCAAAATGCGCGGTCCCTTGATCAGGTAACGCCGCCACAGGCGGCGCGGTTCACTGGACAGGCGGAACGCCCATTCCAGCCGCGCCTTCTGCATCCAGCGCGGCGCACGTTTCTTGCGACCGAGCAGGAATTCGATCGAAGCCCCGACGCAGATCGCCACGCCCTGTATGCCCTCCACCCCCATCATTCGATGAGCGATAATCTCACTGCGCGGCGCACCGATGGCGAACAGGATGTAGTCCCACCTGCGGCCCTTCAGGAATGCCTCGATCGCGGCAATCGCAGGTTCGTTAGCAAGCACACCCATGGGCGGAATATGTTGAACCAGATCGACTTCAGGAAAGCGAGCCTTGAGCGCGGCCGGCATGCTGTCGTCCCCGCCGATCAGCGCGACACTGCGGCCGTCCAGACATCCATTCTCGAACAATTGTGCAGTCAGATCGCTGCCGGTCACCACATCGAGACGGATCCCCTCAAACCAGGCAAGGGCCTGAAGAACGCGGCTGTCACACAGCCGGATCGCTGCCGCGTCATAGGCGCGGCCGAATCGAGCAGCCGTTTCCGGATCGCCTTCCGGGTCCTTGAGCATGACGATGTGATCGACGTTGGGGGTCACAACGAGGGAAACACCGGGGTGCTTCGTCAGACGTTCAAGCGCAGCCACCGCCTGCGCATAGGTTGCGTCGGCAAAGCCTAATCCGAGAAAGTCTGTGGTGCTTAGTTCACTCGGCATGAAAGCACCGGGCGGCCCTTACTCTAAAACTGAACTGGTGGTTAGTCCCGGTCACCGCATTGCAACAACCGCTTCTGGAAGGCTGGTGACGCTGATTTAGCGCTTTGTCGACAAGAATTATCGGTTCGTCTCATATGCACGAAGGAAAATCCGGGTTCATGCGTAGCGGCGTCGGCAAGCCGTCTCTTGGTGAGACGGGCGCGAGCCAGTTTTTGC
>JAGKSZ010000110.1 GCA_018991295.1 Porphyrobacter sp.
GGCGAGCCAGCCCCAGGTCGGACCAAAATTGTCGACCACCACCGCAACCGGATCGGGCACGTTCAGCGTGTTGTAGGGCACCAGCAGGGTCATGATCGCGGCCACCAGCATGTAAATGACCGTACAAACCACAAGGCTGCCGATGATGCCGAACGGCATATCCTTGGCCGGGTCCTTGGCTTCCTGTCCGGCGGTCGAGACTGCCTCGAAACCGATATAGGCGAAGAACACGATCGAGGCTGCGCGGAAGATGCCGCTCCATCCGAACTCACCGTCGCCCTGATTGTCGGGAATGAACGGCACCCAGTTGGTTGCCATCAGATCCGGCAGGTTGCTCAGCACGATCGAACCGCCGACCAGAATGAAGGCGGTCAAAACGCTCACCTTGATCGCGACGATGGCATTGTTGACCTTGGCGCTTTCCGACACGCCCACGACAAGCAGCGCCGCCAGTGCAAGACAGATAAGGAAGGCAGGCAGGTTGAAGATGGTCGTCACGGTCTGCCCGTCGACCACCACCGGCACACCGTCCTTCATCAGGGTATAGCCCGCAGGTCCGGTGAATTGCGCTGGGATAACGATCCCGAAGTCGGCCAGCAAGCTGACGACATATCCGCCCCAGCCCACCGCCACCACCGAGGCAGCCAACCCATATTCAAGCAGCAGCAGCGCGCCCATGATCCACGCCACAAACTCACCCAGCGTGGTGTAGCCATAGGTGTAGGCCGAGCCAGAGACCGGCAAGGTCGAGGACAGTTCGGCATAGCACAGGCCTGCAAAAGCGCAGACGATCCCCGCCACCACAAAGCTCAGCAGCACCGCCGGCCCTGCATGCAGGGCGGCAGCACTACCGGTGCGCACGAAGATCCCTGCCCCGATGATACAGCCCACGCCAAGCAGCAGCAGGTTCCACTTGCCCAGCGAACGCTTCAGTTCGCTCGTCGCGCTTTCGCGCTGCACCTGAGCGATGGATTTGCGCGCGAACATCCGCTCTGTGATGCTGCGGTTCGGTTTGCTCGCCATTACGATTTCCCCCTGCACGCCTGCGCGGCGCGCGGCTTGATCCTGTCAAGAAACATCTGAGTAAGGTCTCCCATTGACCGCAGGCAGATCCCCCGCGCGATCGAATGGACCGCAAGCTAGCGAAACAGGCCCGCAACACAAGCGGCAATGCAAGGCTTTCCCCCGGCGTGCGCAGGCGCTAGACCCTGACCCCATGTCCACGACCTTCCAGCTCGATACCAGCACCAGCAGGGCCAACCCCACGCCAGCGCCGATGAAGCGCCTGACCGTGCCCGCAATCCGGGCGCGCAAGGCTGGCGGCGTAACGGCCGAGCCGCTGGTGATGCTTACCGCCTACACCGCCCGGCAAGCGCAGATCCTTGATGCCCATTGTGATCTGCTTCTGGTGGGCGACTCACTCGGGCAGGTGATCTATGGCCTGCCCTCCACAGTGCCTGTCACGCTGGAGATGATGGCGAACCACGGCGCGGCAGTGGTTCGCGGCAGCTATCATTCGGTGGTGGTGGTCGACATGCCTTTCGGCTCCTACGAAGCCTCGCCCGAACAGGCTTTCCAGAGCGCCGCATACTTGCTCAAACAGACCGGCGCGGCCGCCGTGAAGCTCGAAGGCGGGGCGGCGATGGCGCCCACGGTCGCCTTCCTGAGCAGCCGCGGCATTCCGGTGATGGGCCATGTCGGTCTTACCCCGCAGGCGGTCAATGTACTGGGCGGCTACGGCGCGCGGGGCCGGTCTGATGCGGAGGCCGAGAAGATCGTCTCCGATGCGACGGCCCTCGATCAAGCAGGCGCCTTTGCGATTGTGATCGAAGGCGTGGTTGAACCGATCGCTATCGCCGCCACGAAGGCCGTCTCCTGCCCCACCATCGGCATCGGCGCTTCGGCAGAATGCGATGGGCAGGTGCTTGTCACCGAAGACATGCTCGGCATGTTCGAGCGCGTGCCGCGGTTCGTGAAGCGGTATGAAGACATCGCCGGCGTGATCGATCGCACCGTGGCGCAATATGCAGAAGAAGTGCGGGCCCGCAGCTTCCCCACGGCTGACCAGACCTACCAGCCCAAGGCCTAGGCGTCCCGCGCCAGACGCATCGCCAGGGGCGCTGCCATCACCAGCTGCGCGAGGTGGTAAAGCAGCAGCGGCGCGATCACGAAACCGGCACTCGCAGGCGGGAACAGGATCGCTGCAAGCGGCGCGCCGATGGCAACGCTTTTCTGCGATCCGGCAAACAGGAACGCAATCCCATCGCCGCGCGGCAGGCCGAGCAGCCTGCTCGTGCCCCACGCTGCCCCCAGCGCAAGCGCCAGCATCGCCAGCACGAGCACCACCAGCGCCGCCCAGTCAGCAGGGGCAAACATCGTCCCCAGCCCCTGTTCAACCGCGCCCGAAAAGGCGACATAAACCGCAATCCCGATCACCGCCCGGTCAAGCCATGCGGCCGTGGCCTTGTGGGCAATCAGATGATCGATAAAACGATCCTGCACCACTTGCCCGATGGCAAATGGCAGGACGAGGATGAGGACAATGCGGATGATCGCCTCGCCGCCAATCTCGCCCGCACCGACCCCGCCGACCAGCGCGAACAGCGGCGCGCTGACGAACACCCCGGCAATGTTGATCAGCGCCGCGCCCACCACGGCCAGCGCCACATTGCCTTGCGCAAGGCTGGTATAGGAGGTTGCCGACTGCACGGTCGAAGGCAAGCAACCCAGATAGACAAAGCCCAGTGCCACCAGCGGCGGCAACAGCCCGGAGGACGCCCAGCCAAAGCCCAGCCCCAGCAGCGCCATCGCGCCGAACACGAACAGCATCAGCGGCCCGAAATATCGCCAGTTGGCAATCCCCCGGGCAATCTCAGCGCGGCGGATACGCATGCCATTGACGAGGAACAGCACAAAGATGCCCACATTCGACACTGTGCCCGCATGAACGCGCGCCTCGCCCTCGGCGGGCAGGATCAGCGCAAGCGCGGTGGCGATCACCAGCACGGCGATCATCGGGTCCTTGAGGAAGGGGAGGCGCAAAAACATACAGGCTTTGGCCCCTGCCCTGCCGCGGCGCGCTTGTCGAGCGGGGGACTGTCAGCGCGAAGTCAGGCTGCGCGGTCGGAGCTCGGCAAGCAGCGCAGCAAAGCGGTCCGCCGTTTGCGCATCGCCAACCTCCTGTGCTGCGCGCCTGCGCAGGCCGAGCAGTTCAGGATCGTGGCCTGCCCCCAGGATCAGTGCATGATCGAGCAGCAGAGCAGTGCGCCGCCAATCGCCGCGTGCTGCCTGCCGACGCGCCAGATCGATGACCGCGCTGGCTGTTTGCGGCTCGCCTGCCACTTGCCGGGTCAGCAAGGCCTCGGCCGCTACCGGATTGCCATGGGCAGCAAAAGTCCACACCGCCTTGCGTGTGACCGGCCAGGGTCGCCGGGCCTCGGACGCAAGGGCATAGGACACCAGCGCCGAGCGCGGATCGCCCTGGCCAAGCAGCGCATCGCCCGAAAGCACGGCAACATCGGCAGACGATGGAAAGCGCGCACGCAAGGTGGCCGCCTGTGCCTTTGCGCCAGCGGCATTGTCTGCCCACAACGCGCGGCGCAGGTTCGCGGTGGGATCGGGCAGGCCTTCGCGCAGGGCCAGCAGAACCGGGGCGCTACTCATCTGCGCATAGGCGCGCGGCAGCAGCGGCGCGGCAGCAGCGCGGTTGCCAAGCCGTTCCTGCGCACGCGCGACCAACATCAGCACATAGGGCGATGCTTCGGGCACGCTTGCCTCAGGCCCAAAACGCCGCACCAATTCTTCCTCGCGCCCGCCATCGAGCAACGCGCGGGCCAGCAATTCGCGCACCCGCCCATTGGCAGGCTGGCGCGCGGCGAGTGTCTCCAGTGTGGCGGCCGCGCTGGCTGCGTTGCCTTCCTCAAGGTTAAGGATGGCATCGAGCACCATGGCAGCGGGCATGCCGCGCGCGGCCATGCCGCTTTTGGTCAGCAGGCCGCGGGCGATGGTGAACTGCCCACCGCGCGCGGCCAGCACGGCCTGCAGCCATGGGACGCGCAGATCATCGGGGGCCGCTTCCGACAGCGCGCGCACTGCCTTCAGCATTGCCCGCGCCTCGCCGCTATCGCCCAGCGTCGCAGCATATTCGGCTAGGATATCGGGATTGCCGGGATCGGCCCGCCTTGCTGCTTCAAACCACACCAGCGCATCTTGTGCACCATGAGCATCGCGCACCATCAGCGCACGCAGCAACAGCGCGGGGCCATGATCGGGGCCAAAGGCCAGCGCCCGGTCAGCAGCCTCAAGCGCGGTCAGATGTTCGCCGCCGCGCAGGCGCAGCCGGGCAATCGCCAGCCACAGATCGGGGCTTTCCGGTGCCATGCTGCGGGCCTCATCCAGCCTGCGCCCGGCCTCGGCCAGCGCGCCTTTCGCCATATCGGCCTCGGCATCGCCAAGCAGCTGGGTGAAGGCAGGCCCCCCCTCACCCAGTCCCCGGCGCTGCGGCTGCGCAGGCTCCTGCGAACAGGATGCAAGACCCAGCGCCAGCGCGGCCACCGGCGCGAACACCAGCGCGACAGGGCGATTAGGTCTGCAGGTCATACTGCTTGAGGAGATCATACAAGGTCGGGCGGCTGATCCCGAGCAGCTTGGCCGTGCTTGATATATTGCCATCGCTGCGGGACAGCGCATGGCGGATCACGCGGCGGTCGGCCGCTTCGCGCGCTGCCTTGAGGTTGAGCACATCGGCATCGGCATCGCCGTTGACGCCAAGATCGAGGTCTTCGGCTTGGACTAGCTTGCCATCAGCCATGATCACCGCGCGCTTGACCCGGTTTTCCAGCTCGCGGACATTGCCCGGCCAGTCATGGGCATCAATCGCCGCCAGCGCATCGGGGGCAAAGCCGGTGACGGCAGGGTTCATTTCGGCGGCAAACCGCTTGAGGAAGGCCTTGGCCAGCAGCACCGGATCGCCATGGCGTTCAGCAAGGCCGGGAATCCGCACGACGATTTCTGCAAGGCGGTAGAACAGGTCCTCACGGAACGATCCTGCCGTGATCATGCTTTCAAGATCCTGATGGGTTGCGCACACGATCCGGGTGTTGACCGGGATCGCCTTGCGGCCGCCAACGCGTTCGATGGTGCGTTCCTGAAGGAAGCGCAGCAGCTTGACCTG
>JAGKSZ010000111.1 GCA_018991295.1 Porphyrobacter sp.
GGCCTTGCCGCCTGCCTCGTTGAGCCACAAGACGCCGGCCGCATGATCCCATGCCAGCGTGCGCTTGAAGCTGGAGATATCATTCTCCCCCAGCGCAAGGCGCGGATATTGTTCGGCCGCGCAGCGCGGAATATCGACCAGCGTGTAATGCGGTGCGAGCTTGGCATCGACCATCGCTGATTGTTCGGGGGTAAGGAAGATGCGGCTCACCGCCGTCACCGCAGGCTCCTGCCCGGTGGTGCGCGCGGCGATCCTGTCTCCGTTCACAAACGCTCCTTCGCCGCGCCGGGCATGACAGAAGCGGTCCTTCATGGGGTCATAGATCCAGCCCGCCACCGCTTCGCCCGCATCGGCCAGCGCGATGATGATGCCGAAAGGCTCCTTGCCTTCTGCAAAGTTGGCCGTGCCATCAAGCGGATCGATGATCCAGCACTGGCCCGAAAGGTGCGCGAGCACGCCCTTGTCAGCGTGCACCGCTTCCTCGCCCACCACCGCAACGCCGGGCGCGAGCCGGGTCAGGGCTTCGGTGAGAAATGCCTCAACCTCGCGGTCGACGATGGTGACGGGATCGTCCTTTGCCTTCAGTTCGATCTCGTGCGTGGCCAGCTGGCGAAAGCGCGGCAGCATCGAACGCTGCGCGGCAAAGCGCATCAGATCGCGGATTTCATCATCCAGCGCGCTCAAGACCGGTAATCCGCGTTGATCGCGATGTAGCCGTGGGTCAGGTCGCAGGTCCAGACAGTGGCACGGCCATCCCCGAGGCCAAGGTCGACCGCAATGTCGATCTCCTCGCCCTTGAGGTGGGCTGCCACCGGAGCCTCGTCATAATCCTCCACCGGCACGCCATTGCGCGCCGCCCACACACCGCCGAACGCGATCGAAAGCCGGTCACGGTCCGCCGGTTCGCCCGCCTTGCCGACCGCCATGACCACGCGGCCCCAGTTGGCGTCTTCCCCGGCGATTGCCGTCTTCACCAACGGCGAATTGGCGATGGCAAGACCGATGACCCTCGCGCTGTCATCGCTGACTGCTCCCGATACGCGGATGGTGACGAACTTGCGTGCGCCTTCGCCATCGCGCACTACCAGTTGGGCAAGCTCCCGGCACACATCCCCAAGGGCTGCGGCAAAGGCATCCGCGCCCGGGCTGTCCCAACCTTCAATTCGCGCATTGCCCGCCTTGCCGGTGGCAAATGCCATCACCGTATCGCTGGTCGAAGTGTCGCCATCCACCGTGATGCAGCTGAAAGTTGCGGCATTGGCGCGCTCCAATGCCTCCTGCAGGAAGGCCGGGGCAACATCGGCATCGGTGAAGATGTAGCCGAGCATGGTCGCCATGTCGGGGGCGATCATGCCGGAGCCCTTGATGAACCCGGCCAGTTCCACGCGGGTGCCGCCGATCAGGGCCGCTGCGCCTGCACCTTTGGTGAAGGTGTCCGTGGTGCCGATTGCCTTTGCCGCATCCTCCCAGCTGCAAGGCGCCGCTTCCAGCGCGGCGGCAATCCCGGCCTGTGCCTTGTCGATCGGCAGCGGCACGCCGATCACGCCTGTCGAGGAGACGAACACCTCGTCCAGCCCGCAGCCCAGCGCGCCTGAGACCTGCGCCCGGATCGCTGCCACCGCAGCGCGCCCGCGCCAGCCGGTGAAGGCGTTGGAATTGCCCGCATTGACGATCAGCGCCCGCGCGCGGCCCAGCTTCACCGCGTCGCGCCCAAGCTCGACTTCCGATGAGGCACAGGCGCTTTTGGTGAAGACTCCAGCCACGCTGGTGCCCTCTGCCAGCTCGGCAAAGGTCAGATCGCAGCGATCCCATGCCTTGTAGCGCGCCCTGGCAACGCGCAAGGTTACCCCCGCGATGGCGGGCAGTTGCGGGAAGGGGCGGGCGAGGGGAGAGCGGTCGATCTGCATGACGCTTCGCGCTCTAGGCCGGGGGAAGGCTTGCGTAAATCGGCAAATCAGGTGGACGAACGCGTGGCGATTCCCTATTTGCATGGCACCATGACCCGGCGTTTTCTTGCCCTTCTGGCCCTGCTGACCAGCCTTGTCGCCCTTGGCGGCACGGCGCAGGCGTCCTTGGCAGAAGCATTGGCATGTTCTTCCAGCATTGCTGCGGCCTGCGGTGACGAGCGATCGGGTGCGGAAAGCGTTGCGATCCAGCCTGTGCCCGCCACAATCAGCGCGACCCGCGCGGCAGAGGCGCCATGCCCGCCGCCAGCGGTTCCCGAAAGTCTGCGCCTGCCGGTGCTGATGGGTGTCGAACGCGCTCTCGAATAGGCGCCTTTTCGCAATACCCCTGCTTTCCCGCGCGCCGGGCCATCATGGCCGCGCGCTCACCCCATCCCAAGTTTGACGCCCGCAAAGTCCGGGCGGCTGCCCCATCAAAGGTTTGCTTCTATGTTCAACTCCCTCATCAAATCCGTCTTCGGCTCAGCCAACGAGCGGTACATCAAGTCGGCGCGCAAGATCGTGGCGCAGATCAACGCGCTCGAACCGCAACTTCAGGCGCTGTCGGACGAAGAGCTTCAGGGCCAGACCGCCAAGCTGCGGGGCCTGGTCGATGGCGGCGCGAGCCTTGACGACATCCTCCCCGAAGCCTTCGCCACGGTGCGCGAGGCATCGGTGCGCGTCTTCGGGATGCGCCATTTCGATGTGCAGCTGATCGGCGGCCTCGTGCTCCACCGCGGCGAGATCGCCGAAATGCGCACGGGCGAAGGCAAGACCCTGATGGCGACGCTGGCGGTCTATCTCAACGCGCTCGAAGGCAAGGGCGTGCACGTGGTGACGGTCAATGATTACCTCGCCCGGCGCGATGCTGCCGAGATGGGGCGCCTCTATAACTGGCTTGGCCTTACGGTCGGGGTGATCGTTCCGGGCATGCCGGAAGAAATGAAGCGCGATGCCTACAACGCCGACATCACCTATGGCACCAACAACGAATTCGGCTTCGATTACCTGCGCGACAACATGAAGCATTCCCGCGCCGACATGGCGCAGCGGCCGTTCAACTTTGCGATCGTGGATGAAGTGGACTCGATCCTGATCGACGAGGCCCGCACCCCGCTGATCATCTCCGGCCCGACCGAGGACAAGTCCGAGCTTTACGTTCAGCTCGATCAGGTTGCCCGCGAAATTCCGGTCGAATGGCTCGATATCGACGAGAAGACCAAGCGCGTCCAGCTGACCGAAGATGGCCTTGAAGAGGTGGAAAAGCTGCTGATCGAGAAGGGCCTGCTTGCCTCCGAAAACCTGTATGACGCGCAGAACACGCAGGTCGTCCATCACCTCGATCAGGCGCTGGTCGCCAATTTCGCCCGCAAGCGCGATACCGATTACATCGTCAAGGACGGCAAGGTTGTCATCATCGACGAATTCACCGGTCGCATGATGGATGGCCGCCGCTGGTCGAACGGGCTGCACCAGGCGGTCGAGGCCAAGGAAGGCGTGCGGATCGAGCCGGAAAACCAGACGCTCGCTTCGATCACCTTCCAGAACTATTTCCGGATGTATCCCAAACTGTCCGGCATGACCGGCACCGCAGCCACCGAAGCGGCGGAATTCTGGGACATCTACAAGGTCGGCGTGGTCGAAATTCCCACCAACCTGCCGGTCGCGCGGATCGACGAGGAAGACGAGTTCTACAAGAACACCGCCGACAAGTTTCAGGCCATTGCCAAGGCGATCAAGCTGAAGCAGGAAATCGGCCAGCCGGTGCTGGTCGGCACGGTTTCGATCGAGAAGTCGGAACTGCTCAGCCAGTATCTCGATCAGGAGGGCGTGAAGCACAATGTCCTCAATGCCCGCTTCCACGAGCAGGAAGCCCAGATCGTGGCGCAGGCGGGGCGTTATGGCGCGGTGACAATCGCCACCAACATGGCGGGCCGCGGGACCGACATCCAGCTGGGCGGCAATGTCGAATACCGCATCCGTGACGAACTTGCCGAACTGGCAGAGGGCCCCGAACGCGATGCGGCAATCGCTCGCATCAAGGCAGAGGTTGCAGAGGAAAAGGAACGCGTGAAGCAGGCGGGCGGCTTGTTCGTGCTTGGCACCGAACGCCACGAAAGCCGCCGCATCGACAATCAGTTGCGCGGCCGTTCGGGCCGTCAGGGTGACCCGGGCCTGTCGCGCTTCTACCTGTGCCTTGAAGATGATCTGCTGCGCATCTTCGGCCCCGACACGCTGTTCTCCAAGATGATGAAATCGAACCTTGCCGATGGTGAGGCGATCGGATCGAAGTGGCTGTCCAAGGCCATCGAGACCGCGCAGAAGAAGGTCGAGGCGCGCAATTACGACATGCGCAAGCAGGTCGTGCAATATGATGACGTGATGAACGACCAGCGCAAGGTGGTCTACGAACAGCGCGCCGAGATCATGGACTCAGAGGCGGTCGACGATGTGGTGGTCGATATGCGCCACGATACGATTAACGCGATCATCGGCTCTGCCTGCCCTCCGGGCTCCTATCCCGAACAATGGGATATCGAAGGGCTCAAGGCACGCACCGAAGAAATCTTCGGCTTCCTTCCCCCGTATGAAGACTGGATTGCCGAGGAGGAAGTCGAGCCTGAATTGCTCGAAGAGCGTCTGCGCGAACTGACCGATCAGATGATGGAGGCCAAGATCGGCGAATCCGATGCGGGCATCTGGCGGATTGTCGAAAAGGACGTGCTGCTGCGTCAGCTTGATCATCACTGGAAGGAACACCTCTCCACGCTCGATGCGCTGCGGCAGGTGATCTGGATGCGCGGCATGGCGCAAAAGCAGCCGATCAACGAATACAAGCAGGAAGCCTTCGTCCTGTTCGAGACGATGCTCGACACCCTGCGCGAGGAGGTCACCAAAATCCTGTTCCGCGCCGAACTGCGCCTTGAACAGCCCGAGCCGCAGGCCCTGCCGGAACTCCCCGATTTCCTCACCGGCCACATCGATCCGCTGACCGGGCTCGAAAACTCGGGCGATGGCGATGGGTCGGAGATGCGGCCCGAGTTGTTCGGCTCGCTGGCGGGCAGCCCGCGTGCGGCCTTTGGTCCGGGCGGGGCAAACCCGAACAATCCGTGGGCCAATCTCGATATCAGCCGCAACGCGCCGTGCCCCTGCGGCAGCGGCAACAAGTACAAGCACTGCCACGGTGCGGTCGGCGCTGCTCAGAACGTCTGAAAACCGGCGAAGGGGCGCCTGACCGGTGATCGGCGCGGTTCCGGTGCTGCTCGCGCTCGCCTTCCTGGTGACGGCGCTGCTCTATGCCAGTGTCGGCTTTGGGGGCGGGTCGACCTATTCGGCGCTGCTGGCGCTGTCGGGGCTGGATTACCGGCTGCTGCCGCTGGTGAGCCTTGCCTGCAACATCGTGGTGGTGACAGGCGGGAGCATCCGCTTTGCCCGTGCCGGGTTGACCCCTTGGCGCAAGGCGCTGGTGATCGTGATGCTGGGGGCTCCGGCGAGCTTGCTCGGCGGGCTGACGCCGATCAGGGAGACGACCTTCCTCACGTTGCTGGGCGCAAGTCTGGTGCTGACCGCGCTGACCATGCTTATTCCGGTGCGTGACGCCGAAGGCGGAGCGCCCGTCAGGTTCGCCCGCTTCATGCCGCTTGCGGCAGCACCGCTTGGCTACTTTGCCGGGCTGGTGGGGATCGGCGGCGGGATCTTCCTTGCCCCCCTGCTGCATCTGGTGCGCTGGCACGAGGCGCGTGGGATCGCCGCGACGGCGAGCCTGTTCATCCTGCTGAACTCGCTGTTCGGGCTGGCCGGACAGATGCTCAAGAACGGCCCCGGCCTGCGGGGCGCAGCGATAGGCGCAAGCCTGCCGCTGCTGGTGGGGGTGGTGGGGGGGGGACAGGTGGGCAGTCTGCGGGCCGCCCGCCTGCTCCCGCCAAAATGGATCAGGTGGCTGACCGCGGTGCTGGTCGGCGTGGTCGGTGTGCGCTTGCTGGCGGGGGTGTGAGCGATCATACGTTGGTGACAGGGTTCTAAAGCACGACCAATGGGGAGCAGATGATGCGTGCGACAATTTGGCTAGCCTGTTCCGGTCTTTTTATCGGAGCCATGTCAGCGGCTTGGGCCCAAGATGACACCCATCTCGATCAGGCCTCGCCCGAGGTGCATCCGACCCCATCGACCGGGCCTAGCGTAGCAGACCGCTCAAGAGCGCTGGCCACGCGAAATGAAGAAAAATGGATGGCCATGATCGTCAAGGCCTATCCGGTTCACGCCCAGATCCGTGGACAGGAGGGAACGGTCGGTGTGACAGTGTCAGCGGCTGCCGATGGCCGACCAAAAGATTGCCGGGTCACAAAACCAAGCGGGCACTCGTTGCTCGATACCGCCGCTTGCACGGGCATGATGCGTTATGCGCGCTTCGATCCCGCTCTGGACGCCCAAGGCAGGCCGACCGCAGCCGAGTTTTCGACCGAGGTGACATACTCGCTTGATGAGTAGAGGAAAATGGCTCCCCGAGTAGGATTCGAACCTACGGCCAAGTGATTAACAGTCACCTACTCTACCGCTGAGCTATCGGGGAGCAACTCTTCCAAGCGGTCGTAAGGAAGAGCGGAAGCGCGCCTATATGGGGGGCGATCAGCGATTGCAAGAGGGTTTTGTGCGGCCCTTGCGCTGAACCTCAGGCGGTAACGAATTGCTCGGCGACGATGCGTTCTTCAAGGCTCTGGCCGGGATCGAACAGCAGCGTCAGGTCATTGTCATGCGCGATCTGCAACCGCACCTCGGCAATGTCGCGCAGCTCCTTCTGATCGGCAACCGCCGCCACCGGCCGCTTGGCCGGATCGAGCACGCGCAGGATGATCTTCATCCGATCCGGCAAGATTGCCCCCCGCCAGCGCCTCGGGCGGAACGGGCTGATCGGGGTGAGTGCCAGCATCTTGCTGTCCAGTGGCAGGATCGGGCCCTGGGCGGAAAGGTTATAGGCCGTCGAGCCTGCCGGGGTTGCCACCAGAACCCCGTCGCACACCAGTTCGCGGATGCGCACACGGTCACCCACCGTCACTTCGATTTTCGCAGTCTGGCGGGTTTCGCGAAGCAGCGAGATTTCGTTGATCGCATTGAGCACGTGGGCCTCGCCGTCCTGCGTGATAGCTTCGACCCTGAGGGGCGAGATCGTCCAGCGGCGCGCCTTGTTGACCCGCCCGGCGATCGCTGCGCGCTTGTCATAGCGGTTCATCAGAAAGCCGACTGTGCCAAGGTTCATCCCGTAGGCGGGAATCACGCGCCCGGCATCGAGCATCGCGTGCAGGACCTGCAACATGTAGCCATCGCCGCCCAGCACAACGGCGGCGTCGGCCTCGGCCAGCGGCACCCATTCGCCCTGCGTCAGCAGCGCTTCGCGTGCCTCCTGCGCCCGCTCGGTATCCGAGGCCAGCAGCGCAAGTCGCTGATAGGTCATGCCATTGCTCGCCATCATTTCCCTCCGCCTGCCAGCCGGCGGGGGAGTTTTCCCCGACAGCGTGCTCAGCGGTTGCCCTGATGTGCCAGATTCGGGCGGATTGCAATTGATGCGAGGCAGGCGCAGGTTCAAGGGCTAAGGGGACGGCGGGGCAAGAGGAGTGCGATGGAACAGGGCCTGACATCCTTGCGCGGCGGCGCGACCCGCGGGCGGTTGCCCGGGGTCAGTCCCGGCGTGCTTGAGGCCGATCTGCTGCGCGCGCTCGACCGGCGCGAGATCGAGGTGCTGTTCCAGCCGCAATTTTCCTGCATCACCGGCGCATTGACGGGGGCGGAGGCGCTGGCCCGATGGCGGCACCCGACACTGGGGGCGATCGGCGCACGCGATCTTTTCGCTGTGGCCGAACGCGCCGCACTGGTCGCGCCGCTTTCCCGCCATGTGGTCGCCCGTGCGCTGGAAGATGCCGCGACCTGGCCCGAAAGCCTAACGCTCTCGCTCAACATCACGCCCGAGGAATTGGGCGACCCGCGCTTTGCCGCCGATTTCGCCGCGCTGATCGGGCGGTCGGAGATCGCGCCTGAGCGGTTGATGCTGGAGATCACCGAAGACCTGCTGCTGCGCAATCTTGCGCAGGCCGGATCGGCGCTGAAGGCGCTACGCGGCCTTGGCTTTCGCACGGCTCTGGATGATTTTGGCGCCGGGTTCTGCAATTTCCGCTACCTGCGCGAACTGCCACTGGATGCGCTGAAGCTCGACAAGGCGATGGTGGAAGGCGTGCCTGCCGATGCGACTGCGCTGGCCGTGCTGCGCGCGATTGTCGCGCTCGCCAAGGCACTGGGCCTTGCGGTCTATGCCGAGGGCATCGAGGACGAAATTCAGCGCGCAGCGATCACGGCGGAAGGTTGTGATTACTGGCAGGGGTTCCTGCGCGCGCAGCCGATGCCGAGCGAAAGCGTGCTGGCCCTTGCCCGAACGGCGCGGGGAATGGGGCACGGCTAGGGTGCAAGAAACCGCGCGCGGGCCCGCGCATTTGCGGCTAGGGCTACCTCGCAAGCCTGCAGCCTCTGCCCGAACGGAAAGCGAGCACCCGTGAAGCTCCGGATCGATGCCCAACTCGATTACTGGTTCGAAAAGCCTTGCGATGTGCTTGTGCATATCGAGGTGGCGGCGACTGCGGGGCAACGGATCGAGACGTCCTCGATCACGACCGCTTCGCACGCACCGCTCACCCGCATTCCCGCGCAGGACGGTATCGGCACCCGAGGCTGGCTTGCGGCGGAGGGGCAGCTGCTGGTCAAATATTCCGCAGATGTCACGATCGAGCGTCCTGTGCGCGATTATGCCGCGCTGCCTGTGACCCCGCTCCACCTGCTGCCGGGCGAGGCGGTGCAATATCTGATGCCGTCGCGCTATTGCCCGTCTGACCGCTTCACAGAGCTTGTCGAAGCGCGCTTTGCAAGGCTTGAAGGCGGGGCGCAGATTGCGGCGATGGCCGAATGGATCGCGCAGCATCTGGCCTATGTGCCGGGGGCAAGCACAGTCGACACGACGGCGCTTGATACCTTCCACACCCGAACGGGGGTGTGCCGCGATTATGCGCACCTGATGATCGCGCTGGCCCGCGCAGCCGATATCCCAGCGCGCTATGCCAGTGTCTATGCACTGAGGGCGAGCCCGCCTGATTTTCACGCGGTTGCCGAGGTGTTCCTTGGCGGGGGCTGGCACATTGTCGACCCCACCGGCATGGCGTGCGCTGCCGATGCAGCCGTGATCGGTGTCGGCCGCGATGCCGGGGACGTTGCTTTCCTGACCGCCTTTGGCCCGCTGATGATGAACAGCCAGAGCGTGAAGGTGCAGGCGCTTTAGGCCGCTTTCTTGGCCTTGGCCGCCTTCTTCACGATCCCCGACAGGCCCTTGGTCAGCTGGAACAGGCCATTAAGCCGGCTCAGCGGATCGCCCCATGCGCGGTTGATCACCAGTTTCATGTCGGGCCGCAGCTTGGCGGTGTCCTTGCCGCCCTCGTTGAGGCGCGCGACATAGGCGATGAGGCCTGCGGGATCGGGGAAATCGTCCCGGTGGAAGGTCACCAGCGTTGCCTGCGGGCCGACATCGATCTTGGAAATGCAGGCGGTAATGGCCTGATGCTTGATCTCGATCAGGCGGATGAGGTTCTTGGTCGGCTGCGGCAGATCGCCAAAGCGGTCGATCATTTCTGCGGCAAGACTTTCGATTTCCTGCTGCCCCTCGGCCTGATTGAGACGGCGGTAAAGCGCCATGCGCACGGCAAGATCGGGCACGTAGTCCTCGGGGATCATGATCGGCGCATCGACCGTAATCTGCGGGGTCAGCTTGTCGCGTGGCCGCTCGAGGCCCATCTCGCCCGCCTTGGCGGCAAGGATCGCCTCCTCCAGCATCGCCTGATAGAGCTCAAAGCCGACTTCGCGGATATGGCCCGATTGCTCGTCGCCCAAAAGGTTGCCAGCCCCGCGAATGTCGAGATCGTGGCTGGCAAGCTGGAAGCCTGCCCCAAGACTGTCGAGATCGCCCAGCACCTTCAGCCGTTTTTGCGCAACCTCGGACAAGGCCACGCCCGCCTCATGCGTGAGGTAGGCATAGGCACGCAGTTTTGCCCGGCCGACGCGGCCCCGCAGCTGGTAAAGCTGGGCGAGGCCAAAACGGTCAGCGCGGTGGATGATGATGGTGTTGGCCGAAGGAATATCGAGCCCGCTTTCGACGATGGTGGTCGATAGCAGTACATCATACTTGCGATCATAGAAGGCGCCCATGCGTTCTTCCACCTCGCCAGGGGCCATCTGGCCGTGGGCCGAGACGGTCTTCACCTCGGGCACGTTTTCGCACAGCCATTCCTCGATTGTGGCCATGTCGGAGATGCGCGGCACGACGATGAAGCTCTGCCCGCCGCGGTGATGTTCGCGCAGCAGGGCCTCGCGCATCACCATGTCGTCCCACTCCATCACATAGGTGCGCACCGCAAGGCGATCGACAGGCGGGGTCTGGATGGTGCTGAGTTCGCGCAAGCCTGACATCGCCATTTGCAGCGTGCGCGGAATCGGGGTGGCGGTGAGGGTGAGGACGTGCACATCGGCGCGCAGCTGCTTGAGCTTTTCCTTGTGGGTGACCCCGAAGCGCTGTTCCTCGTCCACAATCACAAGGCCGAGGTTCTTGAACTTCGTGGTCTTGGAAAGGATCGCGTGGGTGCCGACCACCAGATCGATCTGGCCGTTTTCCAGCCCCTCGCGGGTTTCGGCCGCTTCCTTGGCAGTGACGAGGCGGGAAAGCCTGCCGACTTGCAGGGGGAAGCCTGCAAAACGCTCTGCAAAGTTCTGATAATGCTGGCGGGCAAGCAGCGTGGTGGGGGCGACGATGGCGACCTGCTGGCCGTTCATCGCGGCAACGAAAGCTGCGCGCAGCGCGACCTCGGTCTTGCCAAAGCCGACATCGCCGCAAACGAGGCGGTCCATCGGGCGCCCGCTTTCCAGATCGCCCAGCACATCGGCAATGGCGCGTTCCTGATCCTCGGTTTCGGACCAGGGGAAGCGGTCGGTGAACTGGCCAAGGGTTGCAGGATCGGCCGGAAGGGCAGGGGCCTGCCTGAGCGCACGGGCAGCGGCGACCTGCATCAGCTCGCCCGCAATGGCGGTGATGCGCTCCTTGAGCTTCGCGCGGCGGCGCTGCCATGCTTCGCCCCCCAGCCTGTCCAATGCAACCGCCTGATCAGACGAGCCATAGCGGGTGAGAACATCGATATTCTCGACCGGGATGAACAGCTTGTCGCCGCCTGCATATTCAAGCGCAACGCAATCGTGCTTGCTCTTGCCCACAGGGATCGCTTCAAGGCCGAGATAGCGGCCGATCCCGTGTTCCACATGGACCACCAGATCGCCTTGCGACAAGGCCTGAAGCTCGGCGAGGAAGGCGTCGGAATCCTTGCGCTTCTTCTTGCGGCGCACCAGCCGGTCGCCAAGAATATCGGCCTCGGTGAGGATTTCGAGCGTGTCACTCGAAAACCCGGTTTCGAGCGGCAGGACCACCACTGCGGTCTTGTTCTTTGCCGCCAGTCCCAGCGCCTGCTGCCAGCTTTCCGCGAGCGCGGTGGGGGCGCCGGCTTCCTCGATGATCGCTGCGATGCGCCGTGCGCTGCCGTTGGAATAGGCCGCAACCAGCGACTTGCGCGAGGATTTGGCCACCGCCTTGAGGTGCGCTGCGGCGGCTTCGTAAACATTCTCGCTGCGCCCGCGTTCCGGCGCAAAATCGCGCGCGGACCGGAAGCCGAAGTCGATCACGCTCTCGCTTTCATCTGCGGCAAAGCCACTGGCCCGGTGGGCAGGCTGCCCGGCCAGCGCCGCATCGAACTGTGCGCGCGTTAGATACAAGGCATCCGGAGCAAGGGGGCGATAGCTGCCTTTCTTGTCTCCCGCGATGCGTCCGCGCTGTTCGTGGTAATCGGTGATATCGGCAAGCCGTTCCTCGGCGGCACCAAGTGCGCTCTGATCGATCACCACCACATCGTCCTTGGCGATATGATCGAAAAGGCTGGACAGCTTGCTTTCGAACAGCGGCAGCCAGTGCTCCATCCCGGCAAGGCGGCGGCCTTCGGATACCGCCTCGTAGAGAGGATCCTGCGTCGCGTTGGCACCGAAAAGCTCGCGGTAACGGCTGCGGAACCGCTTGATGCTTTCTTCATCGAGCAAGGCTTCGGAGGCGGGGAGCAGCAGGTGGCTGTCGATCCGCTCCACCGTGCGCTGGGTGGCGGGATCGAAGAGACGCAGGGATTCGAGCTCGTCCCCGAAGAAATCGAGCCGCAGGCCGGCATCGAGACTGGAAGGGAAGATATCGACGATCGAGCCGCGCACTGCGAACTCGCCGTGGTCGATCACCGTGTCGGTGCGGCTGTAACCCTGCCGGGTGAGCAGCGCGGCAAGGCTTTCGTGCCCGATCTGGGTGCCGACCTTGAATTCGCGCACGCTCTCGCGCACGCGGAACGGGGTCAGCACGCGCTGGAGCACGGCGTTCACGGTGGTCACCAGCAATTGCTGCGCGCTACCGGGTTGCTGAAGCTTGTGGAGCGCCGCCAGCCGCTCGGCGCTGATCGAAAGCGCCGGGCTGGCGCGGTCATAGGGCAGGCAATCCCACGCGGGGAAGGTCACCACCTCGACCTCGGGCGCAAAGAAACGCGCTGCCTCTGCCGCGGCGCGCATGGCTGCATCATCAGGGGCGATGAACACCGCCCGGCGCTTGGCCGCCCGCGCCAGATCGGCCAGCACCAGCGGCAACCCCCCGCGTGGCAGCGAGGCGAGGGTCAGCGGGCCCTTGGCCGAAAGAATGCGATTGAAGTCAGGCATCGGTTCTCTTCACCAACCAAAGGGGGGCAACGCAGCAACACCCCCAACTCGGATCGAGAAGGGGGTCACAGGATTTGGGTACGCCCATGCCAAACAGCACGGGGGCGGCAATGGTTCCGGGCCCTAGCGGCGCGCTGCCCGATTGTCGAACGGGCCGGCGCCTAGCGCGGGATATCGACGTAATCGAGCTTCTGCATCATCGCCAGCAAATCGCCTGCCAGATGTGCAGGCGGTGCCTGCGTGCCCAGCGCAAAAGCCATGACATCGACATCGTCTTCGTCGAGCAAGGCCTCGAACCACACCAGCTCCGCCTCGCCCCAACCAGCGTGATAGCGATCATAAAAGCCGCCGATCATGTAATCGGCCTCACGCGTGCCGCGGTGCCAGCTGCGGAATTTGGCGCGGGCGAGGCGTTGTTCGAAAGTTGGCGTGTCGGTCATGGCACCGCACCTAGCCACAGCTTCCCGCGCCTTCAACTCGCAAAGTCGCAAGCGCGGTGTTAGCCAGTGCAACATGCGCCCCGAGGCTCTCAATCCGCTGTTTGCCGAAGTCGAAACGCTGGAAGGCGTCGGCCCCAAGCTGATGAAGCCGCTGGAGAAGCTTGGCCTCACGCGGATCAAGGACATCGCCTATCACCTGCCCGAACGCTTCGTCAGCCGCCGGGCGGTGGCAGATCTTGATTCGGCCAGCGAGGGCGAACAGGTCATCATCGCGCTCACCGCCATCGAACACCGCAGCCCCCGTGCCGGGAGCCGGGGGCCCTATCGGGTGCTGGCGCAGGATGCGGCGGGCAATGTCTGCGCGCTGACGTGGTTCGGCAAGGCGGCCTATGCGGCGAAAAAGCTGGTCCCGGTGGGCGAAAGGCGGTGGGTTGCCGGGCGGCTCGATCGTTATGGCGATATGCTCCAGATCGTCCACCCCGATCACATCGAGGCAGAAAGCGAGGCGCACATGGCGCGCTTGTCAGAGCCGGTCTATCGCCTTTCGGAAGGCCTCACCCAGCCGCGCATCGCTGATTTCGCTGCGCAGGCTCTGGCCCGGCTGCCCGAACTTCCCGAATGGATCGAACCCGGGCAGCTGGAACGCGCCGGGTGGCCCGCATGGCGCGATGCCCTGCGGCTCGGGCACGAAAGCACTGATCCCAAGGCGCGTGATCGGCTCGCCTATGATGAATTGCTGGCCAATTCGCTCGCGCTGCTGCTGGTGAAGGCCGATGGGCGCAAGCGGCGCGGGCAGGCGCTGGTGGGGGATGGGAGCCTGCGAGACAGGCTGCAACTGCCCTTCGGCCTGACCGGTGCGCAGATGCGCTCCATCGCGGAAATCGCAGGCGACATGGCACAGGAGGCCCCGATGCTGCGCCTGCTGCAAGGCGATGTCGGCGCGGGCAAGACGGTGGTGGCATTGAACGCGATGTTGATCGCGGTCGAGGCGGGCAAGCAGGCGGCGCTGCTCGCCCCCACTGAAATCCTCGCCCGTCAGCACTATGAAACCCTGCGCAAGATGCTCGGCCCCACCGGCGTGGAGATTGCGCTGCTGACCGGCCGAGCCAAGGGGCGGGAGCGTGAGAGCATCCTGATGGGGCTGCTCGATGGCTCGATCCAGCTCTTGGTCGGCACGCATGCGATCTTTCAGGACACGGTCAATTACCGCGATCTGGGGCTGGTGGTGATTGACGAGCAGCACCGCTTCGGGGTGGCGCAGCGCCTTGCTTTGGCCGCGAAAGGCCGGCGTGCACCGCATACCCTCGCAATGACCGCAACCCCGATCCCGCGCTCGCTGACGCTGGCGCAATATGGCGAGATGGATGTCAGCCGCCTTGATGAACTGCCGCCCGGACGGCAGGCGATCGATACCCGCGTGGTGGCAATGGAGCGGGTTGACGAGGTGATCGAAGGCGTGGCCCGCCACATTGCTGGCGGGCAACAGGCCTATTGGGTGTGCCCGATGGTTCGCGAAATCGATGGGGTGCCCGATATGGCCGATATCGCCGCGGCCGAGGCGCGGTTTGCCGAACTGAAAGAACGATTTGGCGATGCTGTGGTGCTGGTTCACGGCCAATTGCGCCCTGAAATCAAGGACGCAGGCATGGAGCGTTTCGCCACCGGCGAGGCGCGGCTGCTGGTGGCGACGACGGTGATCGAAGTGGGCGTGGATGTGCCGTCCGCCACCCTCATGGTGATCGAACAGGCCGAACGCTTCGGCCTTGCCCAGCTCCACCAGCTGCGCGGGCGGGTGGGGCGGGGCGCGACAAAATCGACATGCCTGCTGCTGCGCGGGCCTGCGCTTTCCGAGACCGGCCGTGCGCGGCTTGCCCTGATGCGCGAGACGCAGGACGGGTTCCGGATTGCCGAGGAGGACCTCCAATTGCGGGGCGGCGGCGAACTGCTCGGCACGCGGCAATCGGGCGAGGCGGGGTTCCGGATTGCCGATCTGGAACAGACCCAGCGCCTGCTGCCTGTCGCCCATGGCGATGCGCGCCCGCTGATGGAGCGTGATGGCGGGCTGACTTCACCCCGCGGCGAGGCGGCGCGGATTTTGCTTTATCTGTTCGAGCGGGACTGGGGTGTGCAGCTGCTGCGCGGGGGTTAGGCCCGCAGCGCGCCCGCCTCGCGTTCGAGGCGTTCAACCCAGGCGTTGACCCCGATATTGATGACCCGCCAGGCCGCTTCAAAGGCGGCGGTATCGCCGTAATAGGGGTCTGCCACAGGCTCACCCCTGCGGCCTTCCACGGCATCGAGCAGCATCGCCAGACTTGCGGTTGCATCGCGCGGGGCCTTCAGGCGCACAGCTTCAAGATTGGCACGGTCGAGCGCGATGATGTGGCCGAAGCGGTAGAAATCGTCGCGTTCAAGCTGCCGGGCCGATTGGCCGGCGATGTCGATGCCGTTGTCCCGCGCGACCATAATCGCGCGGGGATCGGGCTGGTGACCGACGTGGTAGGAGGCGGTTCCGGCCGAATCGACATCCACTGCCAGCCCGCGTTGCTGGGCTGCTGCGCGGAATGCGCCTTCTGCCATCGGTGACCGGCAGATATTGCCGAGACACACGAAAAGCACGCCAAAGCGGTGTTCGATCCCCCCATGCATGACCGGGCGATTAAAGCAAATGGCGCCCGGTGTCCACAGCCTATCTTGTTGGTTTCACGTGAAACATCTGCGAAGACGGGGCAGGGGAGGGTCTGACCGGGGGCGGGGTGGGGGCGAGCAGGGGGCGAGGCGGGGCGAGGCGCAGGGCGGCGCGGATCAGGCGGGCCCCGATGCCATCGGCGCGGTGCTTTCCAACACTTCTTCGGTGATGCGGCGGATGTTGACCTTCGCCTTCAACCGCGCGCCCAGCATGGCGGTGCCCGAAACCTTGCGCTGCACGAACAGCGTTTCGATCGGCGGGAAGGCCCAGGTGTCCTTGTCCTGCGCGATGGCCCAGCCTTCCTCGCGCAGCAAGGGGATGAAGGCGCGGGCCCCGAAATCGAAGGGCGCATCCTCGCGCATTTCATTGATGACGATGTCGATCATCCCCCCCACCCGTTCAGGGTGCTTTTCGGCCACGATCGGCATCATGAAACCGGCTTCGATGGTGGCGGCAAGCACCTCGGCCGAATTGCCCCTGAGCCCTGCTTCCAGCATCCGCCGATAGCCGTTGGCCACGTCCGGATCGACCGGGCGGCAGGCGCCGAAATCGAGCAGCACGATCTCCCCCGTCTCGCGCCGGTAACGGAAATTGGCGAAATTGGGATCGGTCTGCATCACGCCGAAATCGAACAATTCACGCGCCACCAGCCGGATCAGCCGGGCAAACACTGCGTCGCGGCGTTCGGGCGGTTCATTCCCCAATTCCTCGATCGAGACGCCCTCTTCAAAGCTCATCGCAAGGATCGCGCCGCGTGTGAGGCCTTCGTGCAGGCGCGGGACGACAAAGCCCGGCACGTCGGCCAGGTGCTCGCGATACATCGCCATCTGCGCGCCTTCGCGCTGGTAATCGGCTTCCTCGTGGAGCTGCTGCTTGGCCGCGGCCATCAGCTTGTCCATCTCCAGTTCGGGCGGGGCAAAGCCTGCGACCTTGAGCAGCGTCATCACATTGTCGACATCGCTGTCTATGCTTTTGGCAACGCCGGGATATTGCACCTTGATCGCCAGTTCCTCGCCATCGCGGGTCAGGGCCTTGTGGACCTGACCGATGCTGGCAGCGGCGATGGGGCGGGGGTTGAACCAGCGGAATTGCTTGCGCCAGTCTGCGCCCCATTCGGCCCGCAGCACCTGATCCAGCTGCCGGGTCGGCATGAAATTGGCCTGATCGCGCAAGGTGGCGAGGATCCTGGAAAGCTCCTCGGGCAGGAAATCGCCGGCATCAAGGCTGATCATCTGCCCCATCTTCATCGCCGCGCCGCGCAGGTGCGAAAGACGGTCGGTCATGCGCTGGACATTGCCGGGGGTGAGGATCAGATCGCGTGCGGTGATGCCTTCGCCGCTGGCAAGGCGGCGCGCGCCTTCGGCCACCATGCCGCTGGCCACGCCCCCCACCAGCCGCCCGAAGGTGCCGATGCGCGCCATGCGCCCCGCCGGCACGGCGCGCTGGCGGGCGCGGTCTTCGGGGCGATCGGTGAATTCGGGGGTCTGGTCGTCGTCGGACACGGGGGAGGGCTTTTCGATAAAGGGGCAGGGAGGCTTGGATCGCTAACGGTCAGGAGCCGGGGCCGTTCCGGATCAACTGATGCTGAGGCCCCCGTCCACCGGAAGGCATTGCCCGGTGATGTAATCGCTGTGCGCGGAGGCGAGAAACACGGCCAGCCCTTCGAGCCCCGCATGATCGCCCGGGCGGCGCAGCGGGATGCGGCGGCTCATCCATTCGGCAAACTTCGGGTCGGCCTTGGCGGTGATATCGGTCTCGTAATAGCCGAAAAGCAGCGCATTGGCGGTGATGCCGTAACGCGCCAGTTCAAAGGCGGCAGCGCGGGTGAGGCCGTTCAGCGCCGCCTTGGATGCGGCATAATCGGACGATCGGTTCACCCCCATGATCGATTGGCCCGAAGATGTCGCAATCAGCTTGCCGCCCGCATCGCCTTGCTTGGCGCGGGCGATCATGTGGCCGGTCACGTGCTTGTACACCAGCGCAGCGCCCCGCGTGTTCACGGCCATCGTGTGATCCCAGCCTGCCGCGGTGATATCGGGAATGGCGGTGCCTGCGCCCGAAATCCCGGCATTGGCAAAGCAGATGTCGACCCGCCCCAGCGCCCCGAGGGTCTGTTCCAGCGCGGCGGCAATCGCGGCTTCATCGGCCACATCGCAGGTCAGCGCGAGCACATCGCCTTTCCCGAGCGGGGCGAGTTCCTGAACGGCGGCGGCGTTCTTCTGCGCATTGCGCGCCCAGATGACGACATGGGCGCCGGCCCGTGCCAGCCCGCGTGCCATGGCAAGGCCAAGCCCGCCATTGCCGCCGGTGATGATGGCCACACGGCCTGTAAGATCGAACATGTCCATGGCCCCACAAGTGGCGCAATCCAGCCTCGCTCGCAAGCCGGGCGGGAACCTGTGCGTTGCTGGCGCTTTTGCACCGCCATGGACGGACAAACCTCGCTCACCCCTGCTGCCCGCATGCTCGGCTATGCCGGCCTGCTGCCCCAGATGTTCTGCATCGTCATGATCCTTGCCGGGCACGAATGGCGCTATGCGGCGCTGGCCGGGGGCTTTGCCTATGCAGCGGCGATCTTCAGTTTTCTGGGGGGGGTGTGGTGGGGGCAGGCGCTTGCCAGCGGCCGCGCCACAACCGGGGCCTATATTCTCGCTGTCATGCCCAGCCTGCTGGCGGTGGCGCTGTTCCTGCCGTGGAGCTTCGGGTGGGAATGGCCGGGGCCGGCGCTGTTCTATCTGGGGGCGCTGATCCTGGGCTCACCGCTGATCGACCGCGCGCTGGGCTTTGCCGCGCCTGATTTCCTGCGGCTGCGCTGGCAGCTATCGGCAGGGCTCGGCACGCTTACGCTGGTGCTCGGGATGCTGGCGCCGCAAGTGATCTGAGCTGGCGCTGCAGGGGCACGCGGACGGCCCGTTTGCGATGAATTAACCACTACATCCTAGGGAGAAGCTTGGGTTTCCCCACGGGATGGCGCGCGTGATCATTGCCTCGTTTCAGTCTCTGGCCGGCAGGATGCGGCGTGCCTTTGGGCCTTTGCGCCAGCAAACACCTGTTCTGACAGAAAAACCTGCAGGAAGATCGGGCGTGGTGCTGCTGCGCCGCAAGCGGCTCAAGGTGGCACTGATTGCCATTGCCATCGGCGCAATCTCGGGCGTGCTTGAAATGCCGCTGCCGCTTGAAGACATGTACAGCGCCGCGCGCGCACGGCTCAGGGTGCGCCCTGCGCCGCAGGATATCGTGATGGTCTCGGTCGACCATGCGACGCTCAACGAACTGGGCAAACCGCTGCCCTCGCGCCGTGATGACAGCCAGTTGATGGACCGACTGGTGGCAGCGGGCGTGGAAAAGATCGTGTGGGACCGCGCTCACGCCGATCCCGGCAACCCGGCCGACGATGCCGAATTCGCCCGCGCGCTGGAACGGCACAAGGGCAAGGTGTGGCTCGGGATTCTTCCCAAGGAGGGGGCGGGGTTTGCTGAAGGCGAGGCATATGCCCCGCTAAAGATATTCAGTGATCGTGCCGCGGTTGCCTCGATGATGGGACACTCGGCGCCATTCGATCTGTCTGTCACTTTCCAGACCGAGGTGGAGCAGGATCAAATTCCGTATCCCGCGATCTCCGCCGTTCTCTCCGACTACAAGGGGCCGCGGACCAGCTATCGTCCGGATTACGCCTTCAATGCCGGCACGATACCGGTCTATCGCTACATCGACATCTTGCGCGACCGCGTGCCCGCCAATGAACTTGCCGGAAAAAACGTCGTCATCGGCAAGGCCTTTATCGATGATTCCGACGTTTTCCGCCATCCGATCTACGGCAAGCTGCCCGGGGCCCTGTATCACATCCTTGGCGCACACACGCTCAAGCGCGGCACGCCGGTCGATCTGTTCTGGTACCCGGCGCTGGCGCTGGCAGCAGCAGCGATCCTTACCCAGGCGCTGATCCGGCGCCGCTCGAAACCGATGTGGATGGCCGCCATCGGCCTTCTGGCGATCACCTTCGTGCTCGACGAATTCACCATCCACATCGACATCATGTCGGCGCTGCTGGCGATGGGCTGGGCCGGGATCGGCTTCCACCGCATCAACCGCAGATATTACGCCAGCGATGTCGATGCCATGACCACCAGCGCGATCAGCTCGGACAAGCCCAGCACTGAACGCGATGTCTATGCCCTCAAGATCGCCAATCTGGCCGAGATTTCCGAGGAATGGTCGGCGCGCGACATTGGCGATTTCGTCAACACGCTGATCGCCTATGTGAAAGGGCCGGGTGAGGTTGGTGATGTCGCCTTCGAGCGTGACCTGCTGGTGTGGCTTGCCCCGCGCATGGATGCGATCGAGCTTGAACGTCATGCCGATGGCCTTGCGCTGATGCTGAAGACTGCGATCAGCCATGAATGGCAATCGGCCAACGGCGCGCCTGCGCTGGGCGTGGATACCAATCACGCCCTGCCGGTGTCGCTGCGTATCAAGAAGGCGATGCAGGCCGCCGAGGAGGCCACCACGCGCGGGGTGCGTTTCATCATCAATGATGCCGCGCATCTCGAAGCGCGCAATCACCGCCTCGAACTGATCCGCACGCTCGAAAAGGGCCTGCGGGAGCGCAATATCGGGGTGGCCTATCAACCCAAGGTTGACCTTGCATCAGGGCGTATCGTCGGAGCGGAAACGCTGATCCGCTGGAGGCCCGACGGCGGGGAGTGGGTCAACCCGCAGGAGCTCGTGCTTGCTGCCGAGGCCGGGGACCGGATCAACGAACTGACGCTTGTGGTGATGGAATCGGCGCTGGTCGATGGCAAGCAGGCCATCGCGCTTGATCCGCGCTTCAAGCTGGCGGTCAACATGTCGGCCAAGAGCCTGTCGGACACGCACCTGCTGTTCGATATCATGACGTTGCTGGGCCGTTACAATTTCCCGCCCGAAAACCTCACGCTCGAATTGACCGAAACCGCCAAGCTCGAAGATCACCGCATCGCCCCCCAGATCGCGGCGCTCAAGTCGCGCGGGATCTGCCTGTCGATCGACGATTTCGGCACCGGCCAGTCCAACCTCGAATATATCGAAAAGCTGCCAAGCTCCGAGCTCAAGATCGACAAGAAGTTCGTCCAGCACATGGCGACATCGGAAGAAAGCCGCGCCGTGGTGCGCGCGACCATCGAAATCGCCCATTCGCTGGGCAAGGTGGTGGTCGCTGAAGGGGTCGAGGATTTCGCCGTCGCTGCGTCCTTGCGGGCGATGGGCTGCGATCAGGCCCAGGGCTACCTGTTCTCGCGGGCGATCGCCATGCCCGAACTCCTGGCGATGATGGGAGGCGGGCGGGCTGCACTTAACGCTTGATTAGGGTTAATAAAATGATAATGATCCTGACATCGGGTTAACCAATGTCAGGAATTTGCTATGTGGGCATGGATCAAGGATAGCTTCGGCGGCCGCTAAGTTGCTGCTCATAAGCTAATGAAAAGCCCCGGGAAACCGGGGCTTTTTTCGTTTTGGGGCCGATGCAGGGAACGCAGGGCGGCAGGCTCCGGCAGCAGGATCGCCCGTTCCCAAAGTGTTGCGAATCAGGGTTAACCCATCCTGCCGACAATGCGCCGCAAGGTTGCTGCGCGCACGTCTGCGTCGATTTTCAGGAAAAATAATTGGTCGGGGAGAGAGGATTCGAACCTCCGGCCCCTGCCTCCCGAAGACAGTGCTCTACCAGGCTGAGCTACTCCCCGACCGTGTCGGCTCCGCTGGTCCGTAAGGGCCTGCGGATCGAGGCAAGGCGCGCCCTATAGGTGTGGATGGGCATGGTGGCAAGCGGGCAATTGCGGCTTATAGTCACACCCATGGCCAGTAGCGCGATTCCCCTTTCATCCTCGGCACAATCCCATCCGGAACGCCAATATCTCGATCTGATGCGCCAGATCTGGGAAACGGGCAGCGAGCGGATCGACCGCACGGGCGTGGGCACACGGTCGGTGTGCGGGGCGATGCTGCGATTCGATCTGGCGGGCGGGGCGATGCCGCTGCTCACGACCAAGCGCGTCTACTGGAAGACAGCGACGCGCGAATTGCTGTGGTTCCTGACCGGTGACACCAACATCCGCCCGCTGGTGCTGCAAGGCGTGAAGATCTGGAACGAGTGGCCCCACGCCAATTATGTCCGCGAAACGGGTGACGCCATCAGCCTTGAGGATTTCGTGCAGCGAATCGCAGACGACGAGGCCTTTGCCCGGCGCTGGGGCGATCTCGGGCCGGTCTATGGCAAGCAGTGGGTGGATTGGCCAACCTATCGCTATCGTCCGGATGGGCTGTTCGAACGGGGCGAGGGGATCAATCAGATCGCTTCGGTGATCGCATCCTTGCGCTCGTCGCCCGGCAGCCGCCGCCATATCATCGAAGGCTGGAACGTGGCGGAACTCGATCGCATGGCGCTGCCGCCCTGCCACAAGACCTATCAGTTCCATGTCAGCGGCGAGGGCGATGCAGCACGCCTCAACTGCGTGCTCTACCAGCGCAGCTGCGATGTGGCGCTGGGCCTGCCGTTCAATCTGTGGTCGGCCGCGCTGCTGACCCGCATGATCGCACAGCAAGTGGACATGATGCCGGGCGAGCTGGTGTGGATGGGGGGCGATGTGCACCTCTATCTCAACCATGCCCATCTGATTGAGGAACAGCTGGGCCGCGAGCCGCAAGGCAGCCCCACGCTGGAGATCATGCGGCGGCCGGAAACAATTTTCGACTACACGATCGCGGATTTCGTGGTGCATGATTACACGCCGCTCCCCCCGATCAGCGCACCTGTTGCGGTCTAGTCCGATCCCTCGCACCGTGCTTGACCGCTCCCCGGCGGTGAAATAAAAATACGTATACAAGCAATGATTGCACCCGCGCTGGCGCGGCGTGCCGGCATGGGGAGAGCGCGCAGAATGGCCGGTTCAGGCAAACCCGAAAAGGGCAAA
>JAGKSZ010000112.1 GCA_018991295.1 Porphyrobacter sp.
CGAGTGGCGGGGCGCTTGAAGTTGGCCTCGCTTCGACGCCCGATGCGGTGACCTTTGCAGGCACCGCGTCAGCGCAGAGCATTGCAGTGCGCACCGCCCGCGCCTTTACCGGGCAGGCGCTCAATGCCGCGACCACGATTACGGTCACCAGCACGGGCACCGGTACGGGCGCAGGCCCGATTTCGATGGGTGCGCTCTCGGCGGGCGGCAATATCACGCTCAATGGCAATGGCTCGGTGACCACCGGCGCGATCACTTCGACCGGCGGGGCGCTCGCGGTCGGCGTGAACTCGGCTCCAACCAGCGTCACCTTCACTGGTGATGTCAGCGCCCGTAGCATCGATGTGCGTACACCGGGCGCTGTTGTCGCCGAGGGCCTGAATAACCAAGGTAATCTGGTTCTGCGCAATCTCACCTCGACCGCGGGAGATGTAACGGTTAATTCCGCATCGATCCGCGCGGGCGCGGTGACCGCCACCCGTGTGGGCAATGTTGGCGGCGCAATCCGCCTCCGTACGACGGGGACCGGGGCGAACGGGATCCTGAATGTCGGCGCGCTTCTTGCCGATCTCGGGATTGAACTCGACTCGCTCGGCGCCATCACCACCGGCGCCATGACAGCGCGCAATGGCGCGGTCGATGTCGACGGGGCGAGCATCACCGTCAATGGCGCCACCTCGGCCACCGGCGGCAACGTCCGCCTGCTGGCGAGCGGCGCGATCACCACCGGTGCGCTGACTTCGGTCTTGGCCAACAATGCAGGCGGTGCGATCGATGTCGACAGCACCAACAGCGGGACGATCATCACCGGCGCGTTGACGACCACCGGCGGCGGCATCTCGCTCGACACGCTCGGCAGTGTGACGGTCAACGGCACCATCACGGCTGGCACAACGACCCGCACCAACCTGACGATCGGCACGGATACCAATCGTGCGTCGGCAATCACGCTTAACGGTGCGGTCAACGCGGCCAACGTGACCCTGCGGACGCGCGGCCTGTCGATCACCAATGCGATCAATGTCGGCAATGGTAACGTCGATATCGGCGCGGCGAATATTGATCTGCTTGGTGCGGTTACGGCCGGCACCGGCACCGTTACCCTCAAGTCCTTCGACAACGGAACGATCGGGCTTGGCAGCGGGGCGGGCACGATGTCGCTGACCGATACCGAACTCGGCCGGGTTTCGGCGGCTCGCCTGCTCATTGATGCAGGCACGGGCAATATCACGATTGCCGGGGTCACATTCCAGCCCGCTGCTGGGTCGGCCAATGTCGATATCGCCACCACCGGGACAATCGCCATCACCGGCGATATCAATGCGACGGGCATGGGCCGCACTTTCCGCCTCGGCGGGACGGCTGCTGGTGCGGAAACGGCGAGCCGGATCATCGGCAACATCGAGACCGCCAACATCAACCTTGGCACAGCGGCACTTGATCTGCGCGGCACCGATATCGTGTTCGGTCAGGCCTCGCTGATCCAGAGCGTGTTCGGCGCCACTTCGGTCGGCGCTGCAACTTCCGGTCAGGGCACGCGTCTGACGATTTCCGAACTGGTCCGCCAGTTCATCGCCAATCCGCAGTCGCAGCTCTACACCGCACAGGGTCTGGCGGCGTCGAAGCAGGGTCAGCCGTTCATCACGGCCGGTACGATGCGGGTCACCTATGGCGGCACGGCGCTGTTCCAGAACACCGCGCCGCGCTCCGGCGGGGCTGCGTTCGAGGGTGTGAAGCTGGGTAGCCTGGCCTCCCCGTCGACCCCGGCACTGTCGCTCAACCCGCTGACCTCGCCGACCGTGGAGCCCGGAAAGCCGATCACCAATGGCAATGCCTTTGCGATCTTCGGCAGCATCAACGGCGCGATCAACGAAGCCGCGGCGCTGGCCGGGGATACCGTGATCACGGTCAACAACAAGGTCGTGGCCCCCGCTTCGCGCGTCAATGGCTGCATCATCGGCAGTGCGGCGGGCTGCGTGACCACCATCGTGGGCAACTTCGTGCTGACTGTTCCGCGCGAAGTCGTCTCGCCGATCGTCGCTGACGAAGGCGCGCCGCTGGCCTTCGATCCGCTGGTCGGAACCAATAACGAAAGCCTGTTCTCCGATGCGGCAGCCCCGCAAGGAGATGGGGAAGAATGCCGCGAGCGTGATGCCGCTGGCGTTTGCGTCGGCAACTAGGGAGCCCAAGCACCATGTCGGGACTGCGACTGAACGGAAAGATCCTCGGCGGCGCGGCGCTGGCAGCATCGCTGCTGGCCAGCGCCAGCGTGCCTGCCGCAACTTCGGCGCAGGGCAGCGATGTGCTGGCTCTGGGCCGCAACGCCAATGGCGATGTCTGCACGGCACGGGTCAACTGGGCCGAAAAGACAAGCTTCGTGAAATACAGCGACGAGGTCTACTCGGTCGCCTGCACAGGTGCAGTGACAGGGACACTGGCCCGCGTGCGCATCTTCGAGACGGACGCGGCGCGCAAGGCGGCCAGCGCCAGCCTCAAATGCGGTGCGGCAAGCCCCGTATCGCTCGGCGGCTTCACCAACGCCAGCGCGCAGCGCTGCTTTGATCCGGCGCTGGGCTTTGGCACCGTCGTCATCAATGCCGACGCGCGCGGCAAGGCCGTGCAGATTTCCGCTGCGCCCAGCGCAGTGGGGGCTGGTTATCAGGCCGCTCTGATGCTCACCCGGCAGGGCGCGGGCGCTCAATCGGCGACTGCCAGCACGCCGGTCGATCTCGCCAGCCTCGCCCCGCTTCCCACCGGCCTTGCCGCTGGCGGTGACACTGCGGGCCCGCGCGAAAGCGCCGAAGGCGTGCTGGCCCGTGCCACCGCGCTCAACTTCCGCGGCCTGAGCGCCGATGCCTCGCGCTTCCTGCGCAATGAACTCACCCGCCTGCCCGCCAATACGACGCCGGCGACCCGCGCCAAGCTGCTGCTTGAAGCAGGATTGGCAGATTCCAACATCCGCTTCTTCCGCAGCGCGCAGGCCAATATCGATGCGGCCGAGGCGGTGGTGCGGCGCCTGAGCGGCGGCGAACAGCGTGAGCTTCAGGCCCGGCTTGCCACCTATCGCGGGCTCCACGCGCTCAACCAGCGCGATTTCCGTGAGGCGCGCCGTATTCTCACCCCGATCGCTGAACAGACCCGCGTCCGCGTGCGCGGGCTGGATGATCCGGCGGCGCTCGTCCAGCTCAACAACATGACGGGCGATCTGTCCGATCCGCGCGCCGCGATCGCCCAACCCGACTTCGATCTCGCCCGCGAAACGCTGGTGCGGGTGCAGGCCAACTGGGCGCTCAGCGTCTCTGAATTGTCGCTCGGCAACCGTGCCGCCGCGCTCAATGCCATCGGCCTTGCCCGGGGCGAACTGCAAAAGCTCAAGGGTTCGCTGACCCTCCAGCGCGTCAATCTGGATGGCTTTAACTGGCTGGAAGCCCGGCTGGTTCGTCAGGAAGGCCGCGTGAAGGCCGATAGCGGCAATTTCACCGGCAAGGACGGCGCGATTGCTGCCTTCGACGATGCGATTGGCATTTTGCTGCCGCAGGGCGGTGCGCGCGCCTTTACCGCAACCGATCCGGTGGTGGCAGACCTTCAGCTCGAACGTGCGGCAATCATCCGGCGCGCCGGACGCCCGGCCGCCGAGGTCGAGGCCGCCTATGGCGCCGCGCTCGATACCCTGCTGGCCGCGCGCGAATACAGCGGCGGCTTTTCAACCGCGCTGCTCCACCCCTATCTCGATAGTCTTGCTGCCCGCATGAGCAGCGGCGACAAGGCTGCTTCAGCGCGTTACTTCTCTGCCCTTCAGGTTGCCGGCGAAAGCAGCGCGGCGCGGCAGGTCAACGAACTGCAGCAGATCGTGTCCTCCGATCCTGCAATTGCGGCCAAGCTGCGCGAGCGTCTGGAAATCGAGCGCCGCCTCAGCGAACTGCCGGTTGCCATCGCAGAAGCACGCGCCGCAGGTGAAGCTGTTGCACCGCTCGAAGCGCAGTTGCGCCAGCAGCAGGAAGCCTTTTTCGCGGTGGAAGCCGAACTGGCCTCGAACGCCCGCCTCTCGCAGGTATCCGACCGTCCGGCTGAACTTTCCGCCGTGCAGGCCAAGCTCAAGCCGGGTGAGGCCTATGTCCGCCTGACCGTGATGAACGACCGTGTGTTCGGTATCCTTGTCGAGCGTGACCGCGCCTATGCGCTGCGCCCGGAAGCGCCGGCCGCCGTTCTGCTTGATCTTTCCGATCGTGTGCGGCGCGGGGTCGATTACGACATGCAGAACGACCGGGTGCCCGGCTTCCAGCTGGGGGCTGCCCGTCTGCTCTACACGGCGCTGTTTGCTGGTGTGGATGCCCAGCTGCGCCGCAACACCGAACTGGTTCTGGATGGCGGCCGCCTGTTCACGGGCATTTCCGCCGGACTGCTGGTGACCGACGAGGCATCGGAGCAGCGTTTCGCCAAACAGTCTAACAAGTCCGATTACACCCAGGTCAACTTCCTGGCGAAGCAGATGACGACTTCGGTGGCGATGTCGCCCCGCGCCTTCATCGCCTCGCGCGAGTTCACGCCCAGCCGTGCCAAGCGCACCTTGCTCGGTATGGCGGCGCCGGTCGGGCTGCTTGACCAGAAGATCGGCAATGACGGCACCTTGCGGGTCGGCCCGTGCCGGGTCGATGCGAGCAAGTTTGCAAGTGCGGTCAACCGGCTCGATCCGATCCCCGCAACCGAAATCACCGAGGTTTCGGCGGCGCTCGGCCTTACCGGTGAGCCTGCGCTGATCAGCGGCGCCAGCTTCTCGGACAGCGAATTGCAACGCCGGGGCATGCAGGGCGGTGAACTTGGGGAATACAAGATCCTCCACTTCGCCACCCACGGTGTGACCGAAGGCCTGTTCGATTGCGCCGATTTCCCGGCCGGTCTGCTGACGTCCTTTGGCGGCAACGACAATTCGGACCTCTTGCTCAGCTATGGGGAAATTGCAGCCCTGCGGCTCGATGCCAATCTGGTGGTCATGTCGGCGTGCGAAACTGCCTCGCTGATCGGTGAAGGCAATCAGCTGCGCGCCGGCGAAGCGCGTCCCGGCGACACGCTGGATGGTCTGGTGCGTTCCTTCTTCGCCGCCGGAACCCGCGCGGTGATGGCGACCTATTGGGAAACGTCGAACTCCGGCAAGTCCGAGGCATTCATGCGCGCCTTTTATTCGGCCGGGCGAGATCGCTCGATCGCGCAGGCGGCCAATGAAGCGCAGAAGGCGATGCTGGCCGATCCGGTCACCTCGCACCCCTTCTACTGGGCGGGGTTCTTCGTGACCGGCCAGACCAACAACCAGATGCTGGCAGGCGGCGCTGGTCAGGTCGCGGCACGGTGATGTAAGAGGCGCAAGCCATGCCGCCCGCTGCTCGCATAACCGACATGCACACCTGCCCGATGGTCAACCCCGGGCCGGTGCCGCATGTCGGCGGGCCGGTGGTCAAAGGCCAGCCGAATGTGCTGACCTGCATGATGCCGCAAGCGCGGGTTTCGGACCAATGCGTGTGCGCCGGGCCTCCCGATGTGATTGCCAAGGGATCAGCGACAGTGCTGGTCGG
This sequence comes from Porphyrobacter sp., assembly GCA_018991295.1. Lineage (GTDB taxonomy): Bacteria > Pseudomonadota > Alphaproteobacteria > Sphingomonadales > Sphingomonadaceae > Erythrobacter. The sequence goes on from JAGKSZ010000112.1 coordinate 5,568, forward strand.
GGGGCAGGCAGCTGCCCGGATCGGCGATCAGACCGCGCATGGCGGCGCTATCGTGAGCGGCGCGCCGACTGTGCTGATCGGTGACGGCGGCAATGGCGGCGGCGGTGGCGGTGGTGCTGGGATGGGCATGTCGTTTCCTCTGCCGCTGACTGCGCCCAATCTCCAGACCAAGGCGATGATCGGCTCGCACAAGGCAGGGAAGTCTTTTGTGCCTGTCTGCCAGAAATGATCCGGCGGGCCGCGCATGGCTGACTGGTATCTGGTTGTCGATGGCGCTGCCGATCCGGGGCTTTATCCGGTAACCCGCGAAACCCGCCAGCACGCCTGCCTTTACGAAGCTGACTATCCCGAAGAAACGCTTGCCGCCCTGCCGCATCTGGTCACGCTGGCGCAGGATGAAAAGCTGGCCGAGGCGTGGCGGCGCCACGAATCCGGGCGGTTCTGGGGCATGGCAATCCGTTCGTCTCTGGGTTTCAAGCCGCTGCGCCGGCAGTTGCGCAAATTCACCACCGCGCGTCTGCCGCTGGGCGATGTGGTGCTGTTCCGGTTCTGGGATCCGCGCGTCTTTGCCACCTTTGCCGAAAGTGCCACTCCGGAAGAAATCGGCCCCTTCTTTAACGGGATCGAGGCTGTGATCATCGATCTCGGCCCCGGCGGGCGGCGGCGTTATGCGTGGGATGGCGGGCTGGTGGTGCAGCAGGCAGGCCAGACGGCTGCGGCATCGCCCGCAGGAGCGATCAGCGCGCCGTAATGACCCCATTGCCGCCGGCAGGCTGGCACGCGGTCTTGCTCTGCGAAACCTCTGTTAAGCGCGCCTTGCGCTCTGCCAGATACCACCGCTGTTCTTCACCGGCCAACACTTCGGTGACGGTGTTGGCAAAGCTCAGCGGATCGACATAGGCTTCATCGACGCGGATCTCGAAATGGAGGTGAGGGCCGGTTGAACCGCCAGTGGTGCCGACATAGCCGATCAGCTGGCCTTGCGTCACAGGCGTGCCGGGGCCCACATCGGGTGCGAAGGCATCGAGGTGCATGTAGCGCGTCTCAAGCCCCTCGCCATGCGCGATCTTGACGAGATTGCCCGCCCCGCCTGCCATTGCCGCAAAGATCACTTCGCCCTTGCCCGCCGCATAAATCGCCGTGCCGATCGGGGCGGCAAAATCGACCCCGTTGTGGTTCTTCGGGGTCTTGTAGATTGGATGAAAACGGGGCCCGAATTTCGAGGTAATGCGAGCGCCGTCGACCGGCGTCCTCATCAGCGAGCGAGCATTGCCCTTGCCGGTTTCATCAAACCAGCGCGGGGTACTTTCGGTGGAAGGGGTGTAGGCAAAGAAGCTGCGCCTGACCCCGCCGGTCTCGAACTCGACCGCGATCAGGCGCGGTGGTTCAACCTCACGCCCGGCGGCGGTAACGCGTTCTTGCCAGATCGCCTTGAACTTGTCGCCGATGCGGATCTGCGCCCAGTCGACATCGAACGAAAAGGCCTGTGTGAAATCACTGACCAGCCCGTTGGGCATCCCGGCATCGACCGCCGAATCGTAAAAGGTGTTGTCGTTATAAGTGCCGCTGACCTCGCAGATGCGCACCTGTGCGGTTTCAACCACCGCCTGCTGGGTAAAGCTGCCATTCTTTTCACGCACCAGTCTGACCGCAGCCCCGTTCGCCAGCTCAGCTGTCAGCGAATGGATCGCCTTGACCCCGCCGGTTGCCGCTTTGAGTTCGACCGTCACGGTCATCGGCTCGATCGTGCCGAGCGCGGCCACCACTTCGCGCGCGGCGATATCGGCATCGCCTGCGGCGATCCCCATCCCGGAGAGATTGGCGCCGAGCTCGGCGAGATCGGCGGCCTGAAAGATCATTGTCTCGTAACGCGGTGCAGCCGGTGTCGCGGCAGTTTTGACGATGGCCTCGGATGCTTCGGCAGCAGGCTTGCCCGAAGGCACCAGCAGGCTGGCAGCGACAAGTGCGGCTACCCCTGCCGCGCCGCCGCCTGCCCAGAGCGCCAGCTTGCGGCGGCTTGCCGACGCAACGCCCGGCTCTATGGATGCCTGTGGAACGTCATCTGAAGGCGGGGGCGAATCGCCTGCGCCGGCCTGAACCCATGTGCGGGGATTGAAACTGGTCGTCTCCGCCTCGCCTGCGCCATCCGCAGGGGCACCCGGCGCAGGCGAGGCGCTCTCTGGTTTGACCCAG
>JAGKSZ010000113.1 GCA_018991295.1 Porphyrobacter sp.
TCACGCGGCTGTAATCGGGGAAAGTGCCGTCAATCAGCTTGGAGGTCAGCACCACACCGCCTTCACCGCCCAGCGTGAAGCGGATCTTGCTGGCGCTGAGATCGATCAGCACATTGCCATCGAGCGCTTCCTCCAGAAGCTTGCGCAGCTCGCCCACGGCTTTGCGCGGCACGATAACGTCGGGCATCCCGGCAGCGCCTTCGGGGCGCGGCAGGGTGAAGCGGGCAAGGCGGTGGCCGTCGGTGGCGGCGGCCTTCAACAGCGGCTCGTCCTCGTCGGTCACGTGCAGGAAAATGCCGTTCAAGTAATAGCGCGTTTCCTCGGTCGAGATCGCAAAGCGGGTGCGGTCGATCAGTTCGGCCAGCATCCGTGCAGGCAGTTCAAAGCTGGTCGGAAGGTCCCCCTCGACGATCACCGGGAAATCATCGCGCGGCAGGGTCGGCAGCTTGAAGTTGGATCGGCCCGCCTTGACCTCAAGACGATTGTCATTGGTGGTGAGGCTGACCTGACTGCCCTCGGGCAGCTTGCGGGCGATGTCGAACAGCAGGTGGGCTGAAACGGTGATCGCGCCGGGCTGATCGACCGAGGACGCGCTCATCGTCTCGACCACTTGCAGGTCGAGATCGGTTGCCATCACCCGCACGCTCCCGCCTGCATCGGCATCGATCAGCACGTTGGAGAGAATGGGGATAGTGTTGCGGCGTTCCACCACGGATTGAACATGGGAAAGGCACCGCAGCAGCGTCGCGCGTTCGATCGTGGCCTTCATCGCTTGTCCCTATCGGTCCTGTATGTTGCGTGGGGGGAGAGGAATCGCCCCCAAGCGCCGGAAAGTTCCGTGAAACCTTAGCGCAGGCGAACGCAGGGGCAAGTTGGCGGGTTTGCGAGGGGCGTTTGTGTTGGGGATAAGGGGCCGCATAAGCCCCCCGCCCGCATCACAGCATCGCCATGCCGCCGTTCACGTGCAGCGTCTCGCCCGTCATGTAGGCCGCCTCGCGGCTGGCGAGAAAGGCGACCGCGGCGCCAATTTCTGCGCCCTCGCCCATGCGGCCCATCGGAATGCGGCCATTGATCGCGGCCTGCTGCTTTTCATCGAGAGCCGCGGTCATCGCGGTGCGGATGAAGCCGGGGGCAACGCAATTGGCGGTGATCCCGCGAGATGCAACTTCCTGCGCAAAGGCCTTGGTCATGCCGGTCAGGCCAGCTTTCGCCGCGCAGTAGTTCATCTGGCCGGGATTGCCGGTCGCGCCCACCACCGAGGTGATGTTGACGATCCGGCCAAATCTCGCCTTCATCATCGGCTTGGCGGCAGCGCGCATCAGGCGAAAGCTGGCTTCAAGGTTGATGCGGATCACCTGATCCCATTCATCATCCTTCATCCGCATCCCCAGATTATCGCGGGTGATGCCGGCATTGTTCACCAGCACATCGATGCTGCCCAGCGTATCCAGCATCGCCGGGATCAGTTCCTCAACCTGCACGGTGTTGCCCAGATCGCAGGTGATCTCGACATGGCCATCGTGATCGTGATGGGGATAGGCCTCGTTCAGTTCATCGCGAAAGGCCCGCAGCTTGGCCGCGTTCGAGCCCGACAGCGCGAGCCGCGCACCTTGCGCAGCCAGCGCGTGCGCGATGGCCGAGCCAATCCCGCCCGATGCACCGGTGACCAGCGCATTCATGCCCTTCAAAGAAAACATCGCCCCATCGCTCCTGTTAATTGGCGGCGGTAAACTGGCGGGCGCTGGCCCGCTGCATGGCCTTGGCGGCGAGATAGACGCCGACCTGTTCGCCCTTCGCCTCATCAAGGCCGATGCCGGTTTCCATGATGAACAGCCCAAAAACCTCGGCATTCGCATCGCTTACGGAATCGGTCTGCCCCGCCATGCCGATCGCCAGCTGTTCTTCAAGCGCAGCCCACAGCGATGTCCGGTCGCCCCGGCCAAGCGCCGCATCGATCTGGGCGATCTCGCTGGCGGCAAGGCTGCCGTGGCGGCGGAAGCCCACTTCCATGAGCCGGCCGAATTCGTAAAGCAGCGCCGGTTCGATCTCGGCATCGCTCCAGTCGTAGCGGGTCATGCACTCCGATGCGACGCCCATGACCAGCATCCCGAGCGCGTCCATCGCCGGGTCTTCGCCCTCGGCCAGAATATTGACCTTGGCAAGCAGACCATCAACCTGAGCGGTCTGTTCGGCGGTGTAGCCCTTTTGCACGCAGGCCAGTTCAGCCTTGTCCCCGGCCCACGCCGGAGCGGCAATCGTCAGGGCCGCGCAACCCAGCAGCAACATTCCACGCATCACAAGCTCTCCTTTGCGAACGCCTCAAGATCCTGCATGGTCACAAGGCTGGTCACCTGTGCTTCGCGGTCGGTCCGGCCTACCATCGGCCCGACCACCTTGCCGCCCAGTTCGACAAAGCTTTCCACACCATCGGCCCGCATGGCAAGCACGCTTTCGCGCCAGCGCACCCGGCCGGTCACCTGTTCGACCAGCAGCGCGCGGGCTTCATCGGGATCGGTGACGGGTGCGGCGGTGACATTGGCGTAAAGCGGCAGGGCGAGCGCGCCGGGCGGGGTGGCGGCAAGGGCGTGCGCCATCTTCTCGGCCGCAGGCGTCATCAGCGAGGAATGGAACGGGGCCGATACATTGAGGATCATGCCGCGCTTGATCCCGTGTTCCTTGGTCAGCGCAACCGCGCGTTCAATCGCGGCGGTGTGGCCCGACAGCACGACCTGCGAGGGATCATTGTCATTGGCGACTTCGCAGACTTCCCCTTGCGCGGCAGCTTCGGCCAGCGCCTTGGCCTGATCGATGTCTGCGCCCAGCAGCACCGCCATGGTGCCCTCGCCCACCGGCACGGCCGCCTGCATCGCCCAGCCGCGCAGCTTCAGCAGGCGCGCGGTGTTCGTAAGGCTGAAGGCACCAATCGCGGCAAGCGCGGTATATTCGCCCAGCGAATGGCCCGCGACGCAGTTTGCCGTCTCCAGCAGCTTCACCCCGAAATCGCGTTCGAGCACGCGCAGGGTCGCCATCGCATTGGCCATGATCGCAGGCTGGGCATTTTCGGTCAGGGTGAGCCGGTCCTCGGGCCCTTCACGCATCAGCGCAAACAGGTTCTGCTTGAGCGCCTCGTCGACCTCACCGAACACCTCGCGCGCAGCCGCAGATGCGGCGGCGAGTTCCGATCCCATGCCGACCTTCTGGCTGCCCTGCCCCGGAAAGATGAATGCGCGCATGTCTGACCCCATCCTTTGTGAATTGGGGCGCGCCGTTACGTCCGCGCGGGCGGGCTGGCAAGGCCGAAGGGCACAACCCTGTTGGCAGAGTTATGCCCGATCAGCGCCCGGCCAAGGTAGGGCACACCCATCCTGTCGCACCAGAAGCGCGCGATATCCTCCTCGCCCTGCCCGAATTCAACGTAGTTTTCCGGCACATCGGTGATCGCGCCAAGCCTGAGCCCGGCGATGCGCGGCAGGGTTCCGGCAAGGTGGAAGAACAATCGGTCGATCGAATACATGTGCTCGGCCACTTCCTCGACCATCACCACGTGGCCGGTGAGATCAGGCATCATCGGCGTGCCGGCAATCATCGCCAGCGTGATGAGGTTGAAGGCCACCGCAGGCGTGGTGCCATCAAGGCTGGGCTCGACCCCGCTGGTATCGCCTTCCAGCCACCTCAGCACGCGGCGGATCGCCTCCTTGCCCCCGTCCGAACGCGCACTGACCGGCATATGACCATGCACGCATTGCCCGATTCCTTCGCGGTAGAGCGCCGCCAGCAGATAGCCGCAGTCCGAAAAGCCGATATAGGTCTTGGTCCGGGCGGCGCGGTTCATCTGCGCGGCCGCTGCCTCGGCAATGCGGTTCGAGCCATAGCCGCCCTTGGCAAACCACACGACATCGAAGGCCGGATCATTGGCGCATTCAAGCAGCGCGGTCAGCCGCCGCAGATCATCGCCTGCAAAATGCCCTGCGCGTTCAAAGCACTGATCATGGAAGGTGACACGGTGCCCGGGAAACTCGGCCGCCACCAGCGCCGCAAACGCATCGCGCTGTTCGCGGGTGATCGGCGTTGCGGGCGCACAGATGGCGATATTCGTCATGGCGTGCAGCCTATGGCGCTTGTCAGGGTGCGTGCAAGCCAATAACCACCGGGCATATGGATAACGGGGTCACGACGGGCACGCTGACAGGGCGGCCCTTGTTCTTCTGCGGCATCGGCGGGGTCCGGGATGCTGCCGCTTGCGCAGATCGCAGGGGGGCTGGGCTTTGCCGTGGCCGGGTCCGATCGCAGCCACGATGCGGGCCGCTCTCCTGAAAAATTCGCGTGGATGCAGGCCCATGGCTTTGCGCTGTTCCCGCAGGACGGCAGCGGCGTGACCTCAGCGAGCCAAGTGCTGATCGCGTCTGCCGCGATTGAGGATACCGTCCCCGAAGTCGCCCGTGCACGGGAACTGGGCTGCACGCGGCTGAGCCGGGCGGAACTGCTTTCGCAATTGTTTAACGCCGCCGATTTTTCGGTCGCGGTGGGCGGCACTTCGGGCAAATCGACCGTCACCGGCATGATCG